>JBCBFV010000029.1:0-15569 GCA_038527425.1 Pseudomonadota bacterium | reverse complement strand
GCGGTTTGGCAGGCATGGCTTTCCTTCAAAGCATGCAACAAGCCTACCGAAGACAGGTGGTGACAAAATTGGATTTGCTTTGCTTATGCGGCCAAATTAGAGTGAGATCATCTATTAATTTTGAGAATATGTAGTGAAATTCACCACAGACAGAGTAGATCGCGCGATTCTTCGGGAGCTTCGCAAAGAGGGGCGAATTACCCTCGCCGACCTTTCCGAACGCGTTGGCCTGTCTCCGACACCGTGCAAGAGGCGGGTGCAACGGCTCGAGGAAAGTGGCCTGATCTCAGACTACGTCGCCCGCATTGACCGCAGCGTCGCGGGCTTTGGGATCACCGCATTCGTAAGCGTGGAATTGGAGCGACAGGACGCCGAAGAGGTCAGCCGATTTCAGCGTGAGGTGGCCCGCTTCGAGGAGATCGTGACCGGGCGGCTGATGACCGGCGGCATGGATTTTATGCTCGAAGTCGCGGTCGAAAGCCTCGAGGAATTCGAGAGCTTCCTACAATCGCGCCTTCTCAAAATCGGCGGCATCCGCGCCGTGCGCTCCCGCTTTGCGCTGAAGACGTTCATCGACCGTGAGCGCTTGCCTTAGGGCGAGGCTAGAGCGTGATCTGGTCGAGATCCTCTGCAATGCCTGCTTCACCGGGGAAGTGATCCGCGAGCGCGCTGAGGGCCGCGCCGCGGGCCGCTGGTTCGTCCATTTGCACGCGGATGTGGGTTAAGAGCAGCCGTTTCACCCCGACCCTGGCCGCCATTTTGGCGATGAGTGACGGCGTGGGCGAACGCGCGTCGAGCTGGGGGCTGATGGTCTGCCCTTCTCTGCGGTAGCACCAGTGGATCAACAGATCTGCATCTGCGCTGAGCTTCTCCATACCCTCGCAGAGCCCGGCATCGCCGGAATACGTCAGCACCTTCCCATCCGCTTCCAATCGGAACGCCAGGCAGAGAAGCCACGGCTGCGCGTGAGGCACCTCACAGGCCTTTAGTGACCATCCGTTCCCTTGGAGCGTGAAGTTGGGGCCAATCTCGGTGATCTGCGGCTCAGGCCAAGGACACGGAACGGTGCCGCCCCTTTCACGCCAGACCTCTTGCGAGGGCTCGTACCCGGTGCGGGCGGCCAAATCGAAGGCGAGCGCGCCTGACGCGCCAAACAGCCGCTCGTTGATCTCGGCGATGGGGGCAGGGCCATACACCTCGATGCTCTTGCCAGACATGTCCCAGGCCGCATGGATCAGACGCGCGTAGTCAATCATGTGGTCAGAATGCAGATGGCTCAGGACCAGGATATCGATCGCATCGGGAGCAACCCCGATCTCCAGCAACCGGCTCACAACGCCGCCGCCGCAATCAAAGAGAAGTTTCTGGCCCGCTACTTCAACGAGATAGCCCGACGAGGCGCGGCGGCCGTAGGGCTCTGGCGTGCCCGACCCTAGAACCGTGACTTTCACTCGGCTGCCGTTTTGTGAGCGGTTTCGTCTTCTTCCATCGCCGCGATCGCGTCCTCAAGCTTGGCGAGCAGGTGGAAGAGCTGCTGCTCTTCTTCCTCATCAAAAGGGGCCATGAGCCCATCCTGGCGGGCCAGCATATGCGGCAGCGCTTTTTCGAACCGTGCGCGGCCTGCGTCGGTCATTTTCACCTTGTGGAGACGTTGATCCGTCTTGCTAACGATCACCTGAACGAGGCCTGCTTGGCTGAGGCTCTTGATTGCGCGGCTGACCATTGCTTTGTCGATTTTAGTACGGCGGACAATTTCTGAGGCAGAGACTTCGCCATCTGCATCGACCATCACAAGGATGCGCCACTGCGAAAGCGAGATGTCGGCGGACTCGCTGAGGATGCGTGCGGCCTGCGCGTTTATGCGTCCATGAATGCGGCTGATGCGGTGGGACACGCGCATCTCGAGGGGTCTTACGTGCTTGATGTTGTCCACAGCCGTCCTCCCTCATTTTGGTCTCGTTAACGATGACATCTCACCGTTCACACGTCAAACTAATTGTTGACCCAACAACTAAATGTGTGTCTCCCGATACCAGACTCGGTCGGTCAGGGAGGAAGACCATGAAGAAATTTCTGATGGCTGCGGCCATGAGCCTTGCAGCAACTGCAGTATCCGCGGCGGATTGGACGCCGCCGGGCCCCGTGAAACTGATGATCGCTTTCGCCGCTGGTGGTGGCGCTGATACGCAAGCGCGCCTCATCGCGGAGGAGCTTGAGGCATCGATGGGGTGGAAGTTCATCCCCGAGCAGGTGACTGGCAAAGGTGGCCTGAACCTTGCAGCGGCAATGAAGGACCAGCCCGCGGATGGCACGGTCATCGGCATGGTTGTGACGGAATCGCTTGGCTACAATATGCGCGCAGCGGATGCCGGCATGACGCCCGATATGTTCACGCCAATCGCCACAACCGCAGGCTTCCAAATGGGGATCGTGGCGCCGGCAGGAAAAGGTTGGACGACGTTTGCGGACGTGGTCGATGCCGCCAAAGCCGGCGAAGACATCCGCTTTGGCACCATGCCCCCCAAGCTTTCTGATCTGGCCTACCTCTTGGGTGAGGTCGGCCGGGCGGTGATGGACGGCGTGAACGCGGGCGACATGGACCTTGGCTTCATGGCCGGTATCCAGCGCAAGGGCGTGGCTGCGGGTGATTTGGTGAACCTCGCTTCGGCGCTTTCTGAGCCGCTCGTTCAGACGCCCGACGCGCCTACCTTGGCCGATCTCGGAGTGGAGTTCGTAGCCGACGGCTATTTCCTCTTCATCGGCCCGGCGGGCATGCCGGAAGAGGCGCGCGCCGCATTGGCCGCCGCGATCGAAGGTGTCGTGACCAACGCGGACACCAAAGCAGGTGGGCTGATCCAGGCCGCGTTCGGCGGACCCTCCGTCATTACGGGCGGTGATCTCGATGCGCTCATTGCCTCTGACTACGAGGCCGCTGGCGCCCTTCTGGCCGCCACTGAATAAGCTCTTGGCAGCGCGGGGCGCGCCTCGCGCGGCTAGTCTTATCCCATGACATCGCGTGCAAATCTCTATCTGGGCCTCGTGAGCCTTGTGCTGGCATTGGTGGTGATCTTTCTATGGATCCCGCTCGATACCGACACGGGCCTCATCGAAAAGGTGCGCCGTCGCGTGACCATCGGTGATGCGCTGGCCCCGACGATCGCGGCCTGCTTTGTCGTACTTGGGGGCGGCTTGCTCGTCCTCGCCGAGAGGAATGCCGCCGACCAGCCGGGCCTGACTTCCAGCAATTTGCGCCATGTTCTTTGGGTTCTCGGCCTCGTTGCGTTGGCGCTTTTGCTCATGCGGTGGGCGGGGCCGCTGTTGATGGAAGACTACCGCCTCCTGCGCGCCACAGCGCCGTGGAAATGGGTGGGCTTTGTGCTGGGCGGCACGATCCTCGTCACCGGCCTCATTTCCGCGATCGAGCGGCGGCTTTCGCTGCGGTCGCTGGCGATCGGGATCGCTGTGACGCTCCCGTTGATCGTGCTCTTTGATCTGCCGTTCGATGACCTGCTTCTTCCGCCAAATGGGGATGTCTGAGCCGTGAGCGTGCTCGATTATATCCTCGCCGGTGTGGCGGCCGTCTTCGCCGGGCCGGAGCTTGCCTTCTTGGGGCTGCCCGCCACCCCGATGATGATCCTTTGCGGGTTTCTTCTGGGTATCGTGGTGGGCTCGACGCCCGGCCTTACGGCGCCCATGGCGATGGCCGTCTCTCTGCCGCTTCTGATTTCGGCCTTTGGGTTCAACCCGGACGCGCTTTTGCCCGTGATGGGTTTTCTGATTGGCGTGATGAAAGGCGGCACCGTGGGCGGGGCGGTACCTGCGATCCTCTTCAACACACCCGGCACGCCGGACGCCTATATGACCACGCTCGACGGGCATCCGATGACGACGGCGGGCCAGCCGGGCAAAGCGCTCCGCATCGCGCATTTTTCCTCGGCCTCGGGCGACACGTTCTCCGATATCGTGCTCATCCTCTGCGCGCCGTTTCTGGCCGTGCTGGTGGAGCAATATCTCGACCTGCCTGAGAAGACGGCGCTCCTTCTTCTCTCACTCGCCTTCATCGCGGCAGTGATCGGCGGATCGGTGGGCAAGGGGTTGATCTCCACCGGGCTTGGCCTCCTCGCCGCCTATGTTGGCACGGGCGAGGATTTCTACCCCCGCCTCTCTATGGGCACGGAGGAGCTTTCGCGCGGCTTTCCAATCACCACAGCTGTCCTCGGTGTGCTCATCCTAGGTGAGGTCTTCAAAAGCCTCGAGGATGAGAGGCACCGCCGCGGAAAGGGTTCCGTCTTCAAGGGCGTCAGCAACACAGGTGATCAACGCCTCACCCGCGGCGACCTGCGCCGCATTGCCCCCTTCATTGGCCGCTCCGCCGTGATCGGCACGGCCATCGGTGCGCTGCCGGGCGTAGGCTCCACACTGGCCGCGACCTTGGGTTACACCGTGGGCCGCGCGCGCCATGCCAAGAATTCGCCCGAGGCGCCGCAGTTCGGTGAGGGCGCGCCAGAAGGGATCGCCGCGACAGAGGCCGCGAATTCGTCTGTCTCCGGCGCCAATCTGATCCCAGTTCTGTCGCTCGGCATTCCGGGCAACGCAGCCGCCGTCTTCCTCATCCTCGCAGCTGAGACGATCGGCGGTTTCAACCCGGGCCCCAGCGTCTTCAAGTTCACAGAGCAGCCCAATCCGGAGCTCATCGTCGCCTTCGGCCTCTTCACCGCCATGATGATCGCCAATCTCCTCAACTGGACAATCGGCGGGGTCTTCATGCGGGCCATGGGCGTGATGATGCGCATCCCCAAGCAAATCCTCTTGCCCTGCGTGCTGTTGCTCACGCTCACCGCGATCTACGTGCAAGAAACGCGGATGGAGGCGATCTGGATGGCCGTTGTTTTCGGCTTCCTCGGCTATTTCATGCGCCGCGTGGGGATGTCACCGCTGCCCTTCGTCATCGCTTTCATCTTGGGCGGCAAGCTCGAGGAAACCGCGCGCCAGGCCTTTGCGGCCACGGGCGGTGATGCCTTCTTCCTCTTCTCCTCGCCGACGGCGATCCTGCTCATGGGATTGATGGCGGCCACGATCTTCTTCTCACTGCGCAGGAAATCCGCATGACCCGTCCGAACATCCTGTTGATCTCTGCCGACCAGCACCGCGCTGACTGCATGGGCCACGCGGGGCGCAAGGTCAAAACACCTCACCTCGATGCGCTGGCTGCGCGGGGTACGCGTTTCACGCAGGCGATCACGCCCACGGTCGTGTGCCAGCCCGCGCGGGCCTCGATCCTGACGGGGCAGCTCTGCCGGACGCACGGCGTCCATGACAACGGCATCGATCTTGATCCTGAGGTGGGGGAGAAGGGCTTTGCAGGTACGCTCGCCAAAGCGGGTTGTGAGACGGCCTATTTCGGCAAGGCGCATTTCTCGACCTACCACACGCACGCGCTTACCGGCACGCCGGAGTGTCTGAAGTCCTCTGTGGCCTACGGAGAGGATTGGAACGGGCCCTATATGGGGTTCGAACACGTGGAGCTGATGCTCGTCGGCCATAACTGGTGGGCGCCGGAGAAACCGCCCGGCGGGCAGCATTATGAGCGCTGGTATCACGCCGACGGGCAGGGCGACGAACGCACGGCACTCATGTGGGAGAACGGTGGCGACACGAAGGATGCCGCGCAGACGTGGCACTCCAAGCTGCCAGTCGAATGGCACAACACCACGTGGACTGCGGACCGCGCTATCGAGTGGCTCAAAGACCGCGGATCCGAGCCCTTCTGCACCTGGGTCAGCTTCCCCGACCCGCACCATCCGTTCGACTGCCCGGAGCCTTGGTCGCACCTCCACCCGCCGGAGGAAGTGGACCTGCCCGAGAACCGCACCCGCGACCTCGACCAACGCCCGTGGTGGCACCGCGAGGTGCTCGAGGCCGAGCCCGCGGGCGACAAAGCCGCCGCTGAGACGCGCAAGGCCTATTCCCGCATCCCGCCCCAAACGGACGAGCAATTGCGGGAGATCATTGCCAATACCTACGGCCAGATCGCCCTCATCGATCACAACGTGGGCCGCATCATGGCCGCGCTGGAGGAGGCCGGGCTGAGCGAGAACACCATCGTCATCTATATCTCCGACCACGGCGATTGGCTGGGTGATCACGGGCTCATTCTGAAAGGTCCGATGCATTACGAGGGGCTCCTGAACGTGCCGCTCATCATGGCTGGGCCGGGGGTGCCGGTGCGGGAGGTGCATGAACCCGTCTCCACGATCGACCTACCTGCGACCTTCGCGGACTACGCTGAGACGGAACCGGGTCTGCCGCAACATGGCCGCTCGCTAAGGGCGCTTGCTGAAGGCGGTGACGACCCCCGCAATTTCGCGATGAACGAGTGGGAGCTTCTGCCCACCCGCGCCGGCGTCGCACTGTCGCTGCGCACCGTGCGCACCAAGACGGCCAAGCTCACCGTCGATGCCATCTCAGGGGTGGGGGAGATGTACGACCTCGCCGCCGACCCTTGCGAGATGCGTAACGTCTTCGATGACTCGGCCTATGCCGATCTGAGGGCGGAGCTTGAGGGTTACCTCGCCCAGCGGCCCGACGATGCGGGGCCGCCCCGCAAACAGGTGGGCATGGCCTAGAGCTTGATCCACGCGGTCTTGAGATCGAGGTATTTGTCGAAGGCATGGAGCGATTTGTCGTGCCCATTGCCCGACTGCTTCACCCCGCCCAATGGGACCGTCACATCCGGCCCGCCATAGGTGTTCACATGGACGACGCCTGTCTTCATGGCGCGGATCATGCGGTGCGCGCGAGACAGATCGCCCGTCCACGTCCCGCCCGCGAGGCCATAGTCCGACGCGTTGGCCAGCCGGATCGCTTCTTCTTCGGTATCGAAGGGCGTGACGGCGAGGACGGGGCCAAAGACCTCCTCCCGCGCGATGGTGTGGCTTTCTTCGACGCCGGTGATGAGGGTGGGCGCCATGTAGGTGCCGCCGGTTTCTTGAAGGATGGCGCTGCCGCCGGTGACAACCTCGCCGCCCTCGCGCTGGGCGGTCTCGACGAAGCCGAGGTTCCGTTCCAGCTGTGCGGGGTTGTTGACCGCCCCGGCCTGGGTGGAGAGGTCGAGGGGATCGCCCACCTTCATCGCCTGTGCCGCTTCGGCCATCATGGCCACGAACTCATCATGGATGGAGCGTTCGACCAACAGGCGCGATCCCGCCACGCAGACCTGCCCGGAGTTTCGGAAGATCCCCCCGGCGGAGACTTTCGCTGCTTCCGCCAAGTTAGGCGCATCGGCGAAGACGACATTGGCCGATTTCCCACCGAGCTCGAGGTAGCAGCGTTTCAGGTTTGTCTCGGCGGAAGCCTGCAGCAGCCGCCGCCCGGTCGCGCCCGAGCCCGTGAAGACGATCACGTCTACATCCATGGAGCGTGCCAGCGCGTCGCCCACCACGGCGCCGTCCCCCGTGACGATGTTCAACACGCCGGGCGGGATGCCGGCCTCGTGGGCAAGCTCCACCATTCTCAGCAGCGACAAGGACGCGGTTTCCGAGGGTTTGAGCACCACGGAGTTGCCAGCCGCCAAAGCGGGCCCGAGCTTCCACGCGCCGATCATCAGCGGGAAGTTCCAGGGGATGATTGCGGCCACCACGCCCACAGGCTCCCGGTGGATAAGGCCCAGAACATCGGGCGATGTGGGCGCGATCTCCCCGTTTAACTTGTCCGCGGCCTCCGCGTAGTAGCGGATCGTGGCGATGGCAGAGCCGGGTTCCGCCTTGAGCGCCATGCCGATTTCTGTGCCGTTGTCGCGCACGCCGAGCACGGCGAGGGGCAGCATCTCCGCCTCCATCAGGTCCGCCCAGCGAAGCATGATCTTCTTGCGCGCAGCCGGGGGCAGCGCGGACCAGCGACCATCTTCAAAAGCGGCACGGGCGGCTGCCACGGCACACTCAGCATCGTGACGTGTGCCGCGCGCAACCGTCGTCAAAAGCGATCCATCGGCGGGCGAATGGATCTCCATCTCGCCCCCGTCGGCAGCGGCCACAGGCTCCCCATTGATCCAGAGCTTTCCTGTCGCGACAGGCGCCGTGCGCAGCGCGTCGATGGCAGATTGATCCATGAGAGCCTCCCCTTTGCCAAAGTGATTGACCCGACGGGGCGCGGTGTCAACAAATGCCGGTAAGGGAGAGCGCCATGGAAAAGACCATTCTTGTCATCGGGACCTACGACACCAAAGACGAGGAGCTTGCCTATGTCTGCGACACAATCCGTGCGCAGGGTGGCGGGGTGGTGTCCATGGACGTCAGCGTGCTGGGTGATCCGTCCGAGCCCACTGACATCTCCAAACACGATGTGACTGCCGCCGCGGGGTCATCGATCCAAGCGGCCATCGATACCGGCGATGAGAATGAGGCCATGCAGATTATGGCGCGCGGGGCGGCGTTGTTGACGGGCAAACTGCACGCCGAGGGCAAGATTGATGGGATGATCGTGCTGGGCGGGACGATGGGCACGGACCTCGCGCTCGATTGCGCGCAGGCGCTGCCGATGGGTGTGCCGAAATACGTGGTCTCCACCGTCTCATTCTCGCCCCTCATTCCGGCGGAGCGGCTGTCGCCCGATATCCAGATGATCCTCTGGGCAGGTGGGCTTTATGGGCTGAATTCCGTCTGCAAAAGCTCGCTAAGCCAAGCGGCAGGCGCCGTCCTAGGTGCCGCGCGCGCGGTGGAGCCGCCTGTGGCCGACCGGCCTGTCATCGGCATGACGAGCCTTGGGTCGAGCTGCCTGAAGTACATGAAGCTGCTGCGTGATCCGTTGCAGGAACGCGGCTTTGAAGTCGCCGTCTTTCACGCCACAGGCATGGGCGGCATGGCCTTCGAGGCGCTTGCGCGACAGGGCTATTTCGCCGCCGTCATGGATTTCGCCCTGCCGGAGCTTGGCAACCTCATGGTGGGGTCGGTCGTGAACTCCGGCTCTGACCGTTTGACGAACGCCGGCGCGCGCGGCGTGCCGCAGATCGTGGCGCCAGGCTGCACGGACCTTATCGACTTTGCAGGCTGGCAGGAGATCCCCGCCGCCTATGCAGACCGCCCGTTCCATGCCCACAACCGACTCATCAAATCCTCCGCGCTGGACGGGGAGGAGCGCCGGGCGCTAATCCGTGATATCGCCGCGCGGCTCAAAGACGCCAAAGGCCCCGTGCACTTCCTGATGCCCACGGGCGGCGTTGAGGAATGGGACAAAGAAGGCGATGCCGCCCACGATCCAGAAGCGCTGGCTGACATGGTCGATGAGGTTGGGAAGGCGATGCCCCCGCTCGCGCTCTCCATGCTTGACTGCCACATCAATGACGAAGCGTTCGCCGAGGCCGCGCTTCAGGTGCTCGATGGCTGGATCGCTGAGGGCGTCTTGAAGGGCACTTAGTGCTTGCCGGTACGGATGCGCTTAAGCTCCCCGTGGGTCTTGTCTTTGCCCCAAGCAGGCACGCCAGATCGCAGCGCCGCGCGCCCGATCATGTGAGCGCCGATAGGAGCGGTCGTCAGCAGGAAGAACACGATCACGACGACGCGCAGCACCACTGCAGGGTCTGCGAAGTGAACCGCCGCGCCCGCGAGCACGAGGCCTGATCCCAGGGTGCCCACCTTCGTCCCGGCGTGCATGCGAATGAAGACATCCGGCAGCCGTGCGAGGCCGAGGCCCGCGGCCACCGAAAAGATGCTGCCAATGATCACGAGAGCGGCCGCGATAAAGAAACTCATTCCTCAAGCTCCTTTTGTTCTTCGAGGGCCCGCGCGCGGCGGTCGACGTAACGCTCCGCAAAGCGCGCGAGAGCCACGGTGGCAAGAAAGCCCACGAGGGCCAAGACGAGCGCCACATCAAGGAAGGCCGGATCGCCGGAGCGGATGGCCGCGAGCCCGCAGAAGGCCACGATGGCCACAGTGATGACGTCGAGGGCCACAACCCGGTCCGGGAGGGACGGCCCTTTGGCCAACCGGAAGAAAGCCAAAGCCACCGCGAGGAATACGCAGGTGAAGCCGGCGTTCACGGCCCAATCGAGGATCTCCTGGCCCGTCATTCGCGTTCCTCCACAGCGTCAATGACCCATTTCTCCATCCCGGACTTCAGCTCGTGACAGACGGCCTCGGGATCATCGGCGAACATCGCGTGGATGGTGAGCGTGGATCGGTCCGGGCTCACATCAATGGAGAGCGTGCCGGGCGTGAGGGTGATCAGGTTTGTCACAAGAAAAATGCCCGCATCCGTCTTCACGTCGAGCGGTACCTCGATGAAAGCCGGGTTCGCGCGATGGGTCGGCGTGACCACGTCCCAGAGCACTTGGATCGAAGACATCAGCAGCTCGTAGTGGAACATCACGATGAGCTTGATCCAGTACCAGACGCGGTGGAAATAGCTCGACCGCGTGCCGGTCAGCGGCTGCAGCAGCCACAGCGTGAAGTAGCCCACGACGAGGCCAGACGTCATCGTCAGCCAATTGAACCCCCCGAAGAGGATCGCCCAGGCGGCGGCAAACATCATGTTGGTGGCGAGCGTTGTCATTGAGCAGCCTCCCCCAATACGGTCTCAATATAGGCGGTTGGATCGAGAAGTTGCATCGAGGCGGTCTCCGCAAAGCTCACGAAGGGCTGTGGGAAGAAACCGATGATGAGCGTCATGACTGCCATCCCGCCGATCGGCAGCAGCAGATTGCGACGCTCCGCCGCCGTCAGAGTGGCCAGTGTCGGATCGGTACCCTCGGGGTGCGCCATCCAGAACGCCTCGGCCCAGATCTTGGTCATGGAGTAGATCGTCAGAAGGCCCACCAGAAGCGCGACACCAGCGATGACCCAGCCCTCATCCTCAAGCGCCGCGGCCACCAGCACGTATTTCGCCCAAAAGCCGCTGAGCGGAGGGAAGCCCGCAAGCGAGAACGCGGGGATGAGAAAGAGGATGCCGAGGAACGGGGCGGTCTTATACATCCCGCCAATCTTGCCGAGGTCCGTCGAACCCGCGATCCGCTCCGCCACGCCGGCAATGAGGAAGAGGTTCGCTTTCACCACGATGTGGTGGACGAGGTAGAAGACCGCGCCCGCAATCGCGAGCGGCGTGTAAAGTGCCAGCCCCATGATCATGTACCCAATCTGGGAGACGATGTGGAACGACAGGATCTTGCGCATGTCGTTCTGTGCCGCTGCGCCCAGAACGCCCGTCACCATCGTCAGCGCCGCCACCCAGAGCAGCACGGTGTGGGTGAAGCCAATGTCCTGATCAAAGACCAGCGTGAACATCCGGATGAGGGCATAGACGCCGACCTTTGTGAGCAGGCCTGCAAAGACCGCCGATACCGAGAAGGCGGGCGTATGATAGGACGCAGGCAGCCAGAAGAAGAGGGGGAAGACCGCGGCCTTCACGCCAAAGGCCACCATGAACATCATCGCCACGACCGTGACGAGACCCTGGTTCTCAAGCTCTGGGATCGTCAGTGCGAGGTCGGCGAGGTTCAGTGTGCCGGTCATACCGTAAAGGAGACCTACCCCGCTTAGGAACAGGATCGTGGAGACGAGGTTCAGTGTGACGTATTTCACGCCCCCGTCGATCTGCGCCTTGGAGCCGCCCAGGACCAGGAGGCCAAAGGAGGAGATCAACATGACCTCGAACCAGACGTAGAGGTTGAAGAGGTCGCCCGTTATAAAGGCCCCCGTCACGCCACCGATCAGGATGTTAAAGAGCGCATGGTAGCCCAGATACTCCTTGCGCGTGTTGATATCGCTGAGCGCGTATACCGACACGGCGAGCGCTGTGATCGCAGTGATCACGACCATGACCGCGCTCAGGTAATCCGCCACCAGCGTGATCCCGAACGGCGCAGGCCAACCGCCCATTTGCCCCGCGATCACGCCCTTGTCGTAGACATGGGAGAAAAGCAGCACCGCCGCGCCGAGGAAAAGCACGTTGCCAATGACGCTGACAAGACGGCCCCACGGGCTCTCCCGCATCAGGAACGCAGCGACAGCCGTCAGGAATGGCAGCACCAATGGGATCGTCAGGAGCCAGCTCATCTACGCGTCATCCTCGCGGGGCTCCGCAATGCGCATCTCGTCTGAATCGAGCGTGCCGAGCGTCGTGTAGGTGCGGAACATGAGGATGAGTGCGAAGGCAAAGAGGCCAAAGCCGATGACGATGGCCGTCAGCACCAGCGCCTGGGGCAGGGCGTTTGCAACGCCCGGATCAGGGGCGACTTGGCCGAGCTCAATGAGCGGCGGCATGCCCTCCGTGAGGCGGCCCGACGTGAAGATCGTCAGGTTCGCCGCATTCGAGATCAACACGAGCCCGAAGATGAAGCGCAGCACGTGCCGCGCGAGCATCAGATAGACCGCCGCCGCCACGAGCACGCCGATGGATATGGCCAGGAGCGCTTCCATCAGATCTCCTCCTCCATGGCGAAGACGAGGGCGATGATGGATCCGAAGACGACGAGGTAGACGCCGATATCGAATATGAGCACCGTCGACAGGGGCAAGCCTTTGTCGAACTTGTCGGTCTCGCTGGCGCCGATGAAGAGCCACTGACCAGTGAAGAGAGCGTCTCCGAAGAGGGCGGCCGCAATGCCTGCCAAAAGCGCGATGCCAAGGCCCGCCATCGCGATGTTTTGTGGCTGCACGCGCAACGCCTCTCGCGCTTCTTTCGTCGAACAGCCGATGGCATAAAGGACAAAGGCCGTGGCGCCGATGAGCCCACCGATAAAGCCACCGCCGGGCTCGTTATGGCCACGCAGCAGCATGTAGAGCGAGAAGATAATCAGAAGGCCAGCAAGGTAGCGCGTGCCGACGCGAAGGATGATGGAACTCATTCGTCGTCTCCTTCCGGGATGCCGCCGGCCGGGCCTTTGTCGGTTGTGCGCAGAAGGGCGTAGGCCGAGAGCGCGGCGATCACGACGACGGCGATTTCGCCGAACGTGTCGAGGGCGCGGAAGTCCACGAGGATGACATTGACGACGTTGCGCCCGAAGGCCTCGGGCCAGGAGGTCACCTCGAAGTACTCCGTGAGCCTCAGATCGAGCGGTGTCTCGAGCACAGCAAGCAGGACTAGCGTGACGACAAGACCCACACCTGCGCTGAGGAGCGCATCGAGCGGTCGGAACGCGAAATGGCCGGTCATTTTGAGCGACGGAAGGCGCAGCAACGCCACGGCCACGAGCACAACAACCAGTGTCTCAACGAGGAGCTGCGTGATGGCCACATCCGGGGCAGCAAAGACGATGAAGATCACCGCCACGCCCATGCCCACAACGCCGAGGCCCGCCATGGCGGTGATGCGGCTGTCAGTGACGGTGGTCAGCAAGGCGCCCGCGATCATCAGCACCATGAGCGCCACGTTCTTCCAGGTGATGCCGTCGAAGTCCGGCATACCGGGCAGCGCGTCCCGCAGGATAAGCGTGCCACCGAGCGCGAAAAGGACGACCGCGAAAGTCGCAAAGATGTAGTAGCGCAAGACACCCGGCTGGATGATGCGAGTTTGCCAGGCCGCGAAAGCCTTAAACCCATTCAGGAAGCTGTCCCAGCCGCGGTCGAAGTTCGGCGCGGCGGCGTCGGCGCGGGTGAGGAAGGCGCGCAGCGGCCCGTGACCCACGTAAAGCACAAAGCCAATCGCGAAGGTCGCGAGCGACAGATAAAGCGGCACGTTGAACCCGGCCCAAAGCTTCAGGGTCTTCGGGTCAGCGGCTTCCCCCATGAAGCCGGCGACCGTTGGGTTGATCAGCGCTCCCTGGATGAGGCCCGGCATCAGTCCGAACAGGAGCCCCAGCACAGCCAAGAGGACCGGACCAAGCAACATAGCCGGTCCTGCCTCATGGGGCTTATGGGGGATCTCTCCCCCTGCCGGACGCCAGAAGGGCTTGAACGCCACGATGCCCGCGACCGCAAACATGAGCGCATTCGCGGCCAAGGACGCTGCCGCCACAAGCGTGGTGGACGAGGGGGCCTCCAGCGAGCCTGCATAGGCAAGCTCCTTCGCGATAAAGCCCACGAAGGGCGGAAGGCCCGCCATGGAGAGCGCCGCGAGCGCTGCTGCGAATGCGGTGAAAGGCATGGCGCGGGCTAACCCGCCGAGGATGCCCGCCTCCCGCGTGCCGGTGCCGTGGTCCACACAGCCGATCATCAGGAAGAGCGATGCCTTGTAGAGCGAGTGCGTGATCAGGAACGTGACGAACGCCGTCATCGCGTAGCCGCCCGACTGGCCAAGCATCATCGTCAGTGTGCCGAGCGCCATGAGGGTCGTGTAGGCCAGTGTTTGCTTCAGATCGGTCTGCCGGAGCGCGAGGACCGAGGCGAAGACCGCCGTGAAGCCACCCGCAATGGTCAGCGTCCAGATCCAAACCTCAGTGCCAGAGAACGCCGGATAGACCCGCGCCATCAGGTAGACGCCCGCCTTCACCATCGTGGCAGAGTGCAGGAAGGCAGACACCGGCGTGGGCGCGGCCATGGCGTTCGGCAGCCAGAAATGGAACGGGAACTGCGCGGATTTCGTGAATGCGCCTGCCAGGATCAGGATGAGGATCGGCAGGTAAAGCGCATGGGACTTCAGCTCCGGCCCCATTTTGTTGATCTCGGAAAGCTCAAACGTGCCTGCCGTGAAGCCCAAAAGGATCAGACCAGCCAGCAACGCCAAAGCCCCCGCGCCAGTCACAAACAGCGCCTGCAAGGCCGAACGGCGGCCCTTTGTCGTCTCATGGCCGAAGCCAATGAGCAGATAGGAGGTAATCGTCGTCAGCTCCCAAAAGACAAAGAGCGCGATCAGGTTGTCCGCAAGGACGAGCCCCAGCATGGCGAGCATGAAGCTCGTAAGAAACAGCGCAAAACGCCCAAACTGGGGATGCCCTGCCAAATAGCTGTTGGCGTAAAGCAGAACGAGCGTGCCGATGCCTGAGATCAGCAGCGCAAAGGTGAGCGAGAGCCCGTCCACGTAGAACGACAAAGAGATGCTGAGCGACGGTACCCATTCCCAGATGAGGCGGGCTATGTCTCCAGCAGCGATGATCGGCAGGAAGGTGCAGAAATAGGCGAACAGCGATGCCGCCACTGCCACAGGGATAAGCCCCGTTACCCCGTTACCCCGGGGTGCGTCTGTCGGTTCAGAGGTGTTCACGGGGCAGTGTTCTTCATCTCAATCGAGCCACCAGATAAGCCGCGGCGGCCCCCGAGCAAGATTTTTGAGACCAGTTTTTTCTGGTTTCACTGCGGTGGTTAGGCCCCGTTATGACGGGACGTCATTTTGGTGAATGGACCGCGGGGCAAAAATTTATCAATAAAAACAGCATTCTGAGAAAATGCTGCAATGCAGAAAAATGTCGCTCAGGATGTTGCAATGCAGCATTTGCACGCTTACGTTCACGTCAACCGCAGAGGAAAGCTTCTGCCGGGACAGCACAACGCCAGACGAGAGGACATTTTCCATGGCAACCGCAACCAAATCCAAAGCTGCCGCAGCTAAGACGACCGAAGCCAAGGCAGAAGCAAAATCCACCGTCTCCAAGGCCCGTGAGGCTGTCTCCGAGCGCGCTTCCGATGTTCGCGAGAACGTCACCG
>JBCBFV010000028.1:0-15652 GCA_038527425.1 Pseudomonadota bacterium | reverse complement strand
AACCATGTAGTGCAGATGCCCCGTGCGGGGCTCAGCTTCAAGTGGCTGATCGCTGCAATGGCCCGCTGGGGGGCTAGTTGTGAAACTGAGCAAAAAGGCTCTTGCCGCCCCCGTTGCGAGGCGCTACACGCCCCGCACCAGCTCAGATGCGGTCGTGGCGGAACTGGTAGACGCGCAGCGTTGAGGTCGCTGTGGGGTAACTCCCGTGGAGGTTCGAGTCCTCTCGACCGCACCAAATCACCCGGAAATATTGGCTAACTAATATTTGCGGGTGAGGTGCGTCCGTCGCCCCCAGCATCACAGCTTTCCATCCTTCAAGCAGCGCCTTTTGGGTGTTTTTTGTGCGCATAGCACTTGTGCGTCGATGCAACCGCAAGATGCCGCCGTTTTATCGATCCAAGTACGGCCTGCCTGCGTAGCCCCTTCAATATCTACAAAATCGTGACCGCTGGGTCACCCGGGGACAGGCGAGACGACGGGAGCTGACATGATTGGCAAGGTTGTGAGACTCGTTGGGCGCGCAATTCGCGAACTCTTTTGGTTGGGCGTTGCGGCGGCCATCATCGCAGGCGGCTTCTTTGGCTTCCAATACCTCGGGGAAAACCGCGAGGTTGTTGAGGCCGAACCAGCTGAACGTCCAATAACCCTCGTCGAAACGGCAAACTTCGTCCCGATTACGGGGCCATTGCCTATCCGGGGCGAGGGCTTTGTGGAACCATTCCGCACGGTGGCGGTCTCGGCTCCCACGGGTGGTCGCATCGTGACGCTGCATCCGGCCATCACAGATCGCGGTCGTTTTTCCGAGGGTGATGTTCTCGTTGAGATTGAAGCCTCGGCCGAACGCGCCCAGATCGAACAGTCGCGCGCGTCGATCGCGGCCACCGAAGCGCGTCTCGATCTGATCGAAACGCAGCTCAGCCGCGCGGAGAACCTGCGGGAGCGTAACGCGGTATCGCAAGCCACCGTCGATGACTTGCTGGGGCAGCGCGACGAAGTCCGTGCAAACCTTCAAGGCCAGCGCGCGCAGCTCGTCTCCGCTGAGATCGCCCTTGAGAATAAGATCGTGCGCGCGCCCTTCGACGGCGGTGTGCAGACCAAAGATGCTGAGATCGGGAATGTCGTGGCCGGTGGGGCGCCCATAGCCCAGATCTATACCAACGACCGGATGGAAGTGAGCATCGCCATCCGTGAAAGCGATGCGGCGCTGATCCCGGGCCTTTTTGAGCGTGGCACGGCGCCGGCCACCGTCGCCATCAACTTCGCTGGTGTGGAGAAAACATGGACCGCAGAGCTCAAGCGCATCGACCCCGCCCTTGATCCTCGAACCCGCACGCTGACCGTGACGGTGGCTCTGTTGGAGCGCCAAGAGGCCGAAGTGGTGCTGGCCTCCGGTGCGCCGCCTGCCTTGATCAACGCCTATGCGCGCGTGGTCGTCGAAGGCATCAAACCCGAGGACACGTACGGCATACCCTCCACAGCGCTGCGAAACGGCGGCGGCGAGATATGGCTCTACCGCGACGGGCAACTCGCCTTTCATCCGGCGGAGCGCGTGCATGTGGATGGGGAGACATCTTACGTCCGGATCACTGACCTCGAACTGGGCGATCGCCTCATCGTCACACCCCTCGCGGCTCCGCAGCCGGGCGAAGCGCTGCGCGACATCGCGGATGAGGACGTTGAAACTTCCTCTCTGATCCTGCGCTAGGCCATCGCCATG
Source organism: Pseudomonadota bacterium (assembly GCA_038527425.1). Taxonomy (GTDB): domain Bacteria; phylum Pseudomonadota; class Alphaproteobacteria; order Rhodobacterales; family Rhodobacteraceae; genus Shimia_B. Next base: position 13,935 of record JBCBFV010000028.1, on the reverse strand, counting down.
AACGCAGCAATCAAATGGATGGCCGAGCATCCCGTCGCCGCATGGCTGGCGATGGTGCTTTTCGTAGGGGCGGGCGCGTTTACGGCGATCAGCCTGCCGCAAAAAACCTTCCCTGAGTTCTCGCTCGACAGCGTGTCGATTTCCGTCAGCTACAACGGCGCTTCACCTACCGAGATCCAGGCCTCAATCGTGCGTCCCATCGAGGACGAGCTTTCGGGCGTGGACGGGATCGACGACATCACGGCTAATATCTCGGAAGGGCGTGGAGGCGTCACCGTCACCTTCCTCGATGGCGAAGACATCGAGACAAAGCTTGAAGAGGTCAAAACTGAGGTCGAAGGCATCACCGTTTTCCCTGAGGATGCTGATGACCCGGTCGTAGTGCGCGCGGACAACTCGACCCGCGTGCTCGAAATCGCGCTTCATGGCGATGCGACCGAACAGGTTCTCAAGGAAGAAGCGCGCCGCCTGAAGGAGGAGCTTGTTTCTCTGAGCGGCATCTCCTTCGCGGAGGTGAGTAACGTCCGGGATTATGAAGTCTCCATCGAGATCGACCGCGACACGCTGCGCGCATACGGGCTGACGCTTGGCGAGGTAGCGCAGATTGTGGGTGTGAACTCGCTCGAATTGCCGGGCGGTTCGATCGAAACTGAGAGCGTGGCCATCCCGATCCGTACGATCGGGCGGAACTACACCCGCTCCGATTTCGAGAATATCGTCATCCGCACGTCTGAGAGCGGCGCGCAGGTGCTGCTGCGTGACATCGCAACCGTGCGCGACGGTTTCGAGGACGCGGACCTGTCCTCCACCTTCAACGGCGACCCGTCGGTGTCGGTCAATGTCTACCGTGTGGGGGACGAGCAGATCCTCGGCATCGTGGAGGCCGCACAGGAGCATCTGAAGACCTCCTTCCGCCCTTCGCTCGAACAGGGGATCGAGGCCACCGTCTGGCAAAACGAGGCGACGCAGCTTCAATCGCGCATCGATCTTTTGACGAAGAACGCCGTGATCGGCCTCGCTCTCGTGGTTCTGTGCCTCGCGCTCTTCCTCGATATCCGGCTGGCCTTCTGGTCGGCCATGGGCATCGGCATCAGCTTTGCGGCCACCTTCATCGTCATGGGGCTGATGGGGATGTCGATCAACATGATCTCGCTCTTTGGCTTTATCCTCGCCATCGGCATCGTGGTCGACAACGCGATCGTGGTCTCCGAAAACATCTACAAGAACGGGGAAGAGGGGCATGCCCCCGTGCAAGCCGCCGTTCGCGGGACCCAGCGCATTGCCGTGCCCGTCGTCTTCTCAACGCTGACGACGCTCGTAGCCTTCTGGCCACTCCTACAGATGCCCGCGCCTTTGGGCTCCTTCCTGGGCGACATCCCGACGGTCGTTATGATCGTGCTGTCGCTCTCGCTGCTGCAGGCGCTCTTCATCCTGCCGCGCAATCTCTCGAACTTGGAGATCGGGCCAAACTACAAGCCAAACCTCGTTTTCCGCCTGCTGGGTGCCTTGCGGGGCGTGATTGATCGTGCGCTCAAGTGGTTCATCCGCGTGCCGCTCGACGCGATGCTGAGGTTCTGTGTGAACCGTTTCCTGATCCCGATTGCAGGGGTCGTAGCGCTGATGGTGCTGACTGTTGGCCTCATCGCGCATGGCTATGTCCGCTTCTCCTTCTTCCCTGAAATTCAGGGGGAGTTCGTGACGGCAGCCGTCGAGATGACCGATGGGACGACATTCCAACGCACCGAAGACGTGGCTGAAGACCTGCGTCTGGCAGCGATCCGGGCGGGGGAGCGTTTGCAGGCTCAGTTGCCGGGTGATGCGCCAGCGGTGCTTGTGGGCACCTACACCGTCGTGGGCATTGGTGCCGGCGGCGGCGGCCCGACGGGGGCCGCAGCGCCCGCTGCGCCCACGCTGGCGCAGGTGGTTGTCGAGGTGACAGAAGCCTCGGCGCGCGAGTGGGAGACGCGGGATTACGAGGCGATCTGGCGCGACGAGGTTGGGCGGATTGCCGGGGTGAATTCGCTTACGATCTCTTCGTCGCTTGTGGATGCGGGCGATGCCATCGCGGTGGAGCTTTCGCTTCCCGGCGATGCAGATATCACCTCCATCGTGGCCGAAATCCGTGAGGGGCTCGCGGGGATCCCAGGCGTCTTCCAGATCCTCGATGATAACTCTTCGGGCAAACTCGAATACACGCTGGAACTCAAGCCCGAGGCGCGCCTCTATGGGCTGACCTTGCAGGACCTCGCGCTTCAAACCCGCAACGGGTTCTTCGGGATCGAGGCCAAGACGGTGCAACGCGGGCAAGACAGCGTCTCCGTCATGGTGCGCTTCCCGTCTGAGGATCGCGATAGTCTTGCCGACCTGCTCGACACGCGCATTTCCACGCCGGACGGAGATTTCATTCCCTTATCGACCGTTGCGCGCTTGCAGGAGGCGTTGGCGCCATCAGAGATTCTGCGCGTGAACGGGCGCCGGGTCACGACTGTGACGGCAGATGTCGACGAGAGCGTGATCTCCAATGGTGAGGCCAACCGCATCATCCGCGAGGAGCTTTTGCCGCCGTTGCAATCAGCCAATCCGCAGCTCATCGCGAGCTTTGGGGGCGAGCAGGAGACCCAGGGCGACGCGCAGGCCGCGCTGGGCCAAGCCCTTGCCATCGCGCTCTTTGTGATCTTTGCTCTGCTGGCGCTTATCTTCCGCAGCTTTGTGCAGCCGATCGTGGTGATGATCGCCATCCCTCTGGGCCTCATCGGGGCGGTGACGGGGCACGTGATCCTTGGCATCCCGCTGGGTCTGCTCAGCTTCTTCGGGATCATCGGCCTGGCAGGCGTGGTGATCAACAACTCGCTCGTGATGATCGACCTCTACAACCAGTATATGGACGAGGGTTACGATTCGAAGTCAGCTGTCGTCAAAGGCACAAAGGATCGCTTCCGCCCGATCTTGTTGACCTCGGTCACCACCTTCCTCGGGGTCTATCCGCTGATCATGGAGACGTCGCTGCAGGCGCAATTCCTGATCCCGCTTGCGGTGTCCATTGGCTACGGTGTGCTGATTGGGACGGGCGTGATCATCTTCGCGATCCCTGCCGTCTTCATCCTGATCCACCATGTGTCTTCCGGGCTAAAGCGGGTCCTTGCGAGCTTTGGCGAGGCCCCGGCGACACCAGCGGAGTAGTCAGCGACCGAGGGGCAGGACCTCAATTTCTTCAAACCTGCCATCTTCCCTTTCACCGCAAAGGGTGATGGCCTCGATGGTGTGAGGGGCCCTGAGGCAGGGCTCAAAGTGGGCCCGAGCTTTTTCGAGGATGTCCGCTCGCTCGGCCTTCTCGGTGCGGCCCGTCAACGTGAGATGGAATTTGAACTCCTCGAGCACATAGGGGTAGCCCCACGCCGCCAGCAACGACTCCTGCCGCTCAGAAAGGCCTTTGGAGCGACGACGGGCAAGCTCCGCCTCCGAAGGCGGTGCGCGAAAGGCGTCAATTGACGTCACACATGCGCCTGCGAGCGCGGCCAGGGGCGGGTTGGGCTCGGTCGTGAGCGCAAGGAAGGAACCGAGCAGGTTGACCCGCAATGCGGGGATTTCGAAAGGCTGGATGTCAGCGGCAAGCGCCCTGGCGGCGACGAAAAGGTCGCTGGCTTCCGCGCCTTCGGCCAGCCGGAAAGGCGGTTTCAAAGTGCCATGGAACCCGTATTTGCGTGGAGTCTGCACCCCCGCCTCCGGGCCCACGCTGGGCGTTACGCTCTGGCCCGTGGCGATGTCCCACCCAAGCCAATCTGCGCCGCGCTGGGCGAGGTCCGTGCCCGGCGCCGTATAGTAAAGCGCGTAGCGCGAGTGGGTGGTCATAGCGTCTCTAGCGCCTCTGCAAAAAAGTCCGGCCCCCCGAAATTACCGCTCTTGAGCGCGAGCGCCAGAGGCTGATCGAGGCATTTGAGCGCTGGTACACCCGCCGCAAGACGAGGGCCGATCGCAAAGCCTGCGGGCCTGAGCGCTTCGACGACGGCGCCAGATGTCTCACCCCCGGCTACGACGAGGCGGGAGAGACCGCCTTCAACAAGGGCGTTTGCCGCGTCCGCGAAGGCGCCTTCGATGGCACCGGCAACACGCTCGCGCCCATGGGTTTCCTGCGCGGCTGCGACAACGGCAGGGTCCGCGGAGGAGTAAACCAGGGCAGGGGCCCTTTGTGCCTCGATCCAGTTTGCGATGTCTTCGCCTTTGAGGCCGCCCAAGACCTCTTCAGCCGTGATCTCCCGCCTTGGGCCGGTGAAGCGTGAAACCTGTTCTCGCGTTGTGCGGGAGCATGACCCAGACAGGATTGCACCGCGCCCGCCGAGACTTTCCCAGGGCGTGTCGCCCGGCGCATACCCATGGACGGCCGGGAGGCCGAGCGCGATGCCCGATCCGCCGGTCATAAGCACACCTGCCGCTTGGCCGATGGTGTGGAGGTCTTGGTCGCGAATGGCATCGATGATGATTTGGCCCGGTGGCAATGCCGCCATTGCTGCCTGTACTTCTTCCGCACCGTGCCAGACTGTTTGAGCCCCGATGTGATGCACGGCGCCCGCGCTTTGGCTGGCAAGCACGCGCCGGAGATCGCTGTCTGTCATCGGCGTCAGCGGATGGTCTTGCATCCCGCTTTCGTTCAAGGGCACGTCACCCACGAAGAGGTGCCCTTGGTAGACCGAGCGACCGTTCTCCGGAAACGCCGGGCAGACGAGTACATGGGAGGCACCCAGCTTCTCGGCGAGTGCCTCTGTCACCGGCCCGATGTTGCCTTCCGCGGTAGAATCGAAAGTCGAGCAGACCTTGTAGATGATCTGCGTGGCTCCTTGCGCCACCAGCCAATCACAGGCCGCAAGCGTCTGCGCCACCGCATCGGCGGCGGGGATCGTTCTGCATTTAAGCGAGATAACAGCCGCCTCGGCGCCTGCAGGGCCCGTGGGGATGCCCACGTATTGCTCCACGGGCATGCCGCCCTCGGCGAGGGTCAGTGCGATGTCGGAGGCGCCGGTAAAGTCGTCGGCAATAATGCCCAGTTTCATAGTCAGGTCGGGTCCTTCAGGGGGCCTCGGTCGAGGCGATGAATGCCGGGATGCACCTCTGGAAAGAGCTCGCGCACCAGCGGATCATGGCCCGGCACAATCAGTCCAGGGCGCGAGGCAAGGCGGCGGAGCGTGTCAAAACCTGCCATCATGTCCTCGAGGTCGACAACGATGGGGAAGGGGCGATTTTCCAGCACGTTTTCGTAGTAGTGGGCGGCATCGGAGGCCAAGCACAGCCAACCGGCCTTGGTCAGAACACGCACTGCTTGCAGCCCACGCGAATGGCCGCCGATGTGGTGGACGGTCACGCCCTCTGCCACTTCCGCTTCGCCCTCATAGAAGACGACGCGGCCGGAATAGAGCCGCTTTACGGCTTCACAGATATGATCCGCCGTGAAAGGCGCCTTAAGCGTGCCGTGACACATGCAGGGGCCGGTGGCGAAGGCCATCTCCGAGGCCTGCATATGGAGCGTGGCATTCGGGAAGAGGTGGAGGCCCCCCGCGTGGTCGTAGTGCAGATGGGTGACAATCACCTCGTCGATCGCCTCCGCCGTGAGGCCCAACGGCTTCAACGCTTCGCGCGGATCAATCGCGATGGGCCTGCCGCGCGCGGCACCTTCTTCTGCGTCATAACCAGTGTCGACGAGGATGTGGCGCCCGTCCTTCTCGAGCACCCACATGAAGTAATCCATCGCATGGGGCTGATCGTGGTTGTCATCAAAAAGAAAGCTGTCGCGGCGCGTCCGCGCGTTGCGGTCAGCATATTTTACGGCGTGGACGGTCCAGGTCACGAAACCACCGTCGCGTAGGTGCGGATGTCTTTGGCCGCGATCATCTCGCCCACGGCGGCATCGAAGGCTTTGAAATGCGCGCTTTGCAGGTGGTCGTCAAAGGCCGCGCGGTCGTCATAGAGCTCGTATAGAAATACCTCGTCTGGCCGCTCCGGATCGGAGCAGACGTCGAAACGCGTGCAACCGGGCTCTTGCGCAAGCGAGGTTGCTGCGTTCTTCTCCATGAGTGGGACGAAATCGGCCATTTGGCCGGCTTTCAGCTGAAAGGTCACTACGACTGCGAACATGCCACCTTCCTCTGGTTGCGTTGGGATAATGTATACATTAATGTATGCGTTAACGCATCGTCAATAACTGAGGTCTCCATGACGCAAACACTCGACATAGCTGTCTTCGCAGGCGACGGGATCGGCCCTGAGATCACTGCTCCGACGCTACGCTTGCTGACGCGTTTGGCGCAAGGCCGGAGCTACGACCTGAGCTTCACCGAACTTCCTGCAGGGGCCCAGTGCTACGCGGATACGGGCGAAGCGCTGCCGCCTGCATCCCTTGCCCGCGCGCGTGAGGCGGACGCCATCTTGCTCAGCGCCATGGGGTTACCGCACATCCGCTATCCCGATGGGACCGAGATCGTGCCTCAGATCGACATTCGTATGGCGCTTGATCTCTATGCCGGTGTGCGCCCTGTGCGTATCGTGCCTGGCCAGCCGTCTCCGTTGAAGGTGGCTGAGACGGTAGCGCTCGACTTTGTCTTGATCCGTGAGAGCACCGAGGGCCTCTTCTACACGAAGGGTGCAGGCACCGTCACAGATGATGACGCGCAGGAGACACTCCGCATCACGCGCGGGGTGAGCGAGAAGCTCTTCCACTTCGCGTTCCGATTGGCTGAGCAACGAAAAGCCGCCGGGCGCAGCGAAGGCCGCGTCATGTGCGTCGACAAGGCCAATGTCTTCCGAGCGTTCGCGTTCTTTCGTGGCATTTTTGATGAGGTCGCCGCAGACTATCCTGAAATCGCGGCCGATTATGGCTACGTGGATGCTGTGTCCTTATGGATGGTCGGCCAACCGCAACGCTTTGATGTGATGGTGACCGAGAACATGTTTGGCGACATTCTCAGCGACCTTGGGGCAGGGTTGATGGGGGGCTTGGGCCTCGCTCCATCAGCGGACATTGGCGATGACCACGCCGTCTTCCAACCGTGTCACGGAACGGCGCCTGATATCGCGGGGCAGGGCCTCGCCAACCCAATGGCTATGATCTTGTCAGGCGCGATGATGCTGGACTGGTTGGGGGCTGAGAAAGGCCTGTTGGAAGCAACTGAAGATGCAGCGCGCCTGCAGGCGGCTGTGGACCGCGTGATCGCAGAGGGGCGCGTTCTGACACGCGATCTCGGCGGCACTGCGGGCACGGACGATATCGCAGCCGCCGTCGAGGCTGCGCTGTGACGTTGCGCGTTCTGTGCGTCGGGGCGGGCTATTTCGCTCGTTTCCACCATGACGCATGGGCGCGGCACCCGGACACGGAACTCATCGCCGTCGCGGACCCTGATACGGCCCGCGCAAAGGCCGTGGGCGTTCCGGCCTATCCGTCGCTTGCTGCGGCGCTTGAGGCTGCAAGGCCCGACATCATCGACCTGATCGTGCCGCCGGGGGCGCATGCGGCCCTCGTTCACGAGGCCATTGCCGCAGCACCGAAGGCGGTGATCTGCCAAAAGCCCTTCGGCAGCTCGCTTGAAGAAGCCGAAATGCTCGCAGAAGCCGCCGAAAGCGCAGGCGTGCCGCTCATTATCCACGAGAATTTTCGCTTTCAGCCGTGGTACCGCGCGGCGAAAGAGATGCTCGATGACAGCGCGCTGGGCACGCTGCATCAACTCACGTTCCGTCTGAGGACGGGGGACGGGCAGGGGCCGGAGGCTTACCTCGATCGCCAGCCCTACTTCCAAAAGATGCCGCGCCTTTTGGTGCATGAAACGGGCGTGCACTGGGTCGACACTTTCCGCTACCTTCTCGGGCCAATCACGGGCGTTTATGCCGATCTCAGGCGCATGAACCCCGTCATCGCCGGCGAAGACGCGGGCCATATCGTTTTTGACTTCGATGGCGGCGTTCGCGCCCTGTTCGACGGGAATAGGCATCTGGACCATGCCTCAGACAACACCCGCCTCACCTTTGGGGAGGCACTGATTGAAGGCACGGAAGGCACGCTTTCGCTCAAAGGGGACGGCGCCCTTCACCTGCGCCGCTTTGGCGAAAAGGAGGCCCAAATGGTCTTTGAGCCTCGCCCCTGGACTGGTTTCGCAGGGGATTGCGTTTATGCTCTGCAAGCGCATGTTGTGGCGGCGGTTCTGGGCCAAGGGCCGTTTGAGAACACAGCGCGTGATTACTTGACGGTTCGCCATATCGAGGCAGCCATCTACCAATCGGCAGAAGAGGGACGTCGCATCGCATTATGACCGCCACGGCTACGCAGCGTGCCACTGAGGCCTTAAGATCATTGATCTTTTCCGGAGAGCTTCCGCCTGGCTCGGACCATCTGGAGGCCGAGCTTGCCGAGCGTCTGGGCCTGTCGCGCACCCCGGTCCGGGAAGCGTTGACCAAGTTGCAGGAGCAAGGCCTCGTCACCATCCGGCCGCGTCACGGCGCGCGCATTGTCGGGCTGAGCCCCGAAGATATGAACGAGATTTACGCTGTGTTGACCGCACTTGAGGCAGCAGCAGCAGGCCATGCCGCGGAGCGGGGCCTAAGTGAAAGCGACTTGGCCCCCCTGCAAACGGCCATCGATGCGATGGACAACGCGCTCGAGCACAAAGACCTCGAGGCATGGGCCGCAGCGGATGACGCGTTCCATGGTGCACTCGTAGCGGCATCTGGCAATGCGCGTATGGAAGAGGCAGCCCAGATCTATGCCGACCAGGTGCGCCGCGCGCGGATGATCACGCTGCGACTGCGCCCGCTGCCCACGCGTTCGAACGAAGATCACCGTGCGGTTCTCGCTGCGATCAAGTCTGGTGATGCAGCGGCGGCTCGTAACTTGCACGAAAGCCACCGGAACGGGGCTCGATTGCTGCTGACCGATTTGCTAAAGGCCCACCAACTCAACTGGTTGTGAGGCCCCATGACGCCCCCTGAAATGCGTGCATTGGCGCGATCCATCTTTGATGCCGGTGTTGCGGCGGCTGATCCTTTTGATGCCGTGAAGACGGCTTTGGAGCGCAAGCCCATTGCGCCGGGAACGCCCATTGTGGCCGTGGGAAAGGCGGCGGTGCGTATGGCCGAAGCCGCGCTAGAGTGCAGTGACGCGCCGGGCGCGGTTCTGGTGGTCACGAACCCTGAGAACGCGCGCGATTTGACAGGAGCAGAAGTATTTGCCGCCGCTCACCCTGTCCCTGACGAGATCGGCCTTGCTGCGGGGCTGGCCGTTGAAAAGCTGCTGCACAGCGCCGAACAGGATGTGCTCGCTTTGATATCGGGCGGGGGTTCCGCTCTGCTTCCCGCGCCTGCTGAGGGGCTGACGCTCGCAGATAAGGCTGCCGTTAGCGAAGCCCTGCTCGCGTCAGGCGCTGAGATCACCGAGATGAACCTGGTGCGCCAATGCCTCTCGCGGCTCAAAGGGGGTGGCATGCTGCGTGCGGCGGCCCCGGCGAAGGTACGCGCGCTTATCCTGTCGGACGTGGTGGGCGATGACCTGCGGGCCATTGCGAGCGGCCCAACGGCAGCTCCCTTGGGAGGACCGGCAGACGCGAAGGCGCTCTGTGAAAGCTACGGCATCTGGGACAAACTGCCCGCCGCTGTCCAAGACGTCCTGAACCGCCCGGCCACGCCCCATGAAGCCCCAGAAGCTGAGAACGAGCTCGTGGGCTCCAACACGCATTCCGTGATGGCCATGGCTGCGGCGGCCAAGGAAGCGGGGCTTCCACTGCATATCCATTCGCCGTCGCTCGTGGGTGACGTCGAGGATGCTGCCCGGCGCGTTGCAGGTACCACTGATGCGGGCATCCACCTCTTTGGGGGAGAGACCACTGTGCAACTGCGGGGCACCGGCAAAGGCGGCCGCAATCAGGAGCTCGCCTTGCGTGTCGCGCTGCACCTCGAACGGTCGCGCCGGAACTGGGTCTACCTCCAAGGCGGCACAGACGGGCGCGATGGCCCGACAGATGCGGCCGGTGGCATCGTTGACGCGGAGGCTTTGGCCGAGATGCGCGCCAAGACGGACGTCGAGGCAGGCCTCCTGAACAATGACGCCTACGCCGTTTTGAAAGCCGGTGGCGGTCTGCTCATGACTGGTGGCACCGGCACAAACGTGGCCGATCTGGGTGTCCTGATCGTTGAGTGACGGCTAGTCGACGGGCAGGCCCGATGGCACCTGATCTGGGCGACCAAGGGGGCGTGTTTCCGCCGTTTCACCCGTAAGCGCGTGCAGGAAGGCCTCGAGGTCGGCAAGCTCTGCATCTGTCACGCTGATCCCTGAGAGGTCCAGCTTAGCGGACTGGCGCGCCATCTCGCGCGTGTCGGATTGGATCACGAAATCAATGGCTTGCAGCCACTCGGCTTGCGGTAGCTTGGCCATATCCTTCGTCCAAGCCGCGCGGGCGGCGATAGGGTCGCGATGATGCTCGAGCATGCCTTTCAGCGTCGGATAGGCGCCGTTATGGCCGTAAGGCGCGGTCAGCGCCACGTTGCGCAGCGACGGTGTGCGGAAGCGGTAGGCATCCTCAAGGCTGTCGGTTTCGCCCATGCGGCCCACGTCGCGCGGCATCGGGTCAAAGCGACGGGTACGGCCCGGTCCGAACGCGGGCAGGCCCAGGGCATGGAACTCCTGATCCGAGAAAAGCGGGCCACTGTGACAATCAACGCAGCCGGCTTTGCCGAAGAAAAGCTCGCGTCCGCGTTCCGCCGCGACGGGCAGCGGGGTGCCGTTGAGCCAAGCGTCATAGGGGCTGTCAAAGCTCTGCCATTCGCGCCCGATAAAGGCGCCGAGAGCATTGCCGACCTCGACGATCGTGACCTCCTCGGGCGTTGTGATGTGGTCGAAGGCCTCCACAAACAATTCACCGTATTCAGGGATCACGCGCACGCGTTTGGCGATGATCGGCCAAGCCGTGTCGATGCGGTCATGGATGGCGCCCGCGACCTCGTTCTCTTTGGGATTTCCGGCCATCTCGAACTGAGCGGTCAGAGGTAAAAGAGCCTGCGCCGCGAGGATGTTGTCGAGCCCCTCTGGTAGCCATTCCTCCGCCGGCGAGTTAAAGCCGTTGCCATAGAGATCAGAGACCGAAAGCCGCCCGTCATGGAACAGGATGCGGACGTCTTTGTGGCCCAGATTCCAAAGGGTTGGCGCCGATCGCGGCACCCGCTTCTTGATCCGGTCGTCGCCTGTCCCAGCGGTGCGTTCCGGCCCAAGACCTACGCCGCCTTCACCGATCCCAAGGCTCAAGCCATCGCCGCCGTGCATCGAGTGGTGGTGGCATGTCCCGCACGATATGTTGAGGTTCCCCGAAAGAACCTTGTCGTAGAACAGAAGTTGCCCGATCTTGGCTTGATCTTCGTCGAAAGGCAGAAAATCATCGCTGGAAATGCGCTCGGCCACGGCGGGTGAGGCGAGCAGGGAGAGGGCAAGTACATGCACAAGCTTTTGATGGTAATTTCGTTCCTTGCGACGCCAGCCATGGCTGAAATCGAGGAAGCGCGCGACTTGATGGAAGAAGGGCGCTTTGAAGAGGCGCTCGAGGCCTTTTGGCCCGCCGCGCGGTCTGGCAACGCCGACGCTGAAGAGCTCATCGGTGTCATGTATGCGCTGGGTCTCGGCGTCGAGCAGGACTTTGTCCGCGCCTTCGAATGGTATCTGCGCAGCGCCATGAAGGGGCACCCGGGCGCGCAATCGGGTGTCGGTTGGTACTACGAGGTGGGCCTCGGCATGCCCGCGCCCGACCTCACGCGCGCTTACATGTGGTACGTTCTCAGCGCCATCGGTGGAGACCCGGATGCCGCGATCTCCATGGAAGAGGTGGTCAAGAAAATGACGCCTGAACAGATCGAACATGCCAATATCCTAATCGACGATTACCGCGTGTGGATGTACCCGTTTCGCTGAGATTACCGGGGCTTACGCAGCAATCAAGACGTCAAAGCATGTAGATTTGCCGCAGCGCTTTCAGATGCTGTGGCAAGGCGTATTTCGCAAGAAAAAGGGCGGCGTACCTACTCGGCAGCGACGCGTTCGGGCAGGCCCTTAGCGGCGCGGGCTGCATCGACGACTGCGTTGCCGACGGCTTCAACCTCTTCAAGTGTCAGCCGCACGGGCAGGCGCACGTCGCAGGCGCGTTTGAGCATCGCGCGGGTCTGGGGAAGGTCCCCGCCGGGGATGCTCTCTTCCGGCAGGAACTGCCAGTTCCAGAAGGCACGGGCGTTATCTGTCGAAAGCCCAAAGACCTGCGCGCCGAGATGACGCGCCTTAAGTTCGGCGACAAGGGCATGCGCTTCGTCATCGGTGAAGTCTTTGAGGTTGAACTGGATCGAGTCCGGCGCGCGTGTTTCTTGAGGCAAGGGTGGGGGCACCTCAAAGAAGCCGGAACCATTGAGGATCTCGACCATGTGGTCGTGGTTGCGTAGCCCCCTGGTGCAGCGGCTCTCCAGCTCATCGAGCTGTGGCTTGATGACGACCGCGCTCAGGTTCGACATCCGCGTGTTGTAGAGCGGAAGCTTGTTTTGCCAGCGGCTGAAGGGTTCGGCCAGAACCGGGTGTTTCTTCCAGTTGTGTTCATAGGCGCCTGACATGATGACTGCGCGTGCGGCGAGATCTGCGTCGTCGGTGATCAGGATGCCGCCTTCGCCCGCATTGAGCATCTTGTAGGACTGGAAAGAGAAGCAGCCAATGCGCCCCAGCGTGCCGATTTTCTTTCCGTTCCAAAGCGTGCCGAGCGAGTGTGCCGCGTCTTCGATTACGGGAATGCCGCGCGCGTGTGCCAGCGCCATTATTTGATCCATGTCGGAGGTGTGCCCGCGCATGTGAGAGATCATCACCGCATCCGCGCCCTCGAGCTTGGCTTCGAAATCGGCCATGTCGATGCGGTAGTTCTCGCCGACTTCAACGAGCACCGGCAGACATTCCGCGTGCACGACCGAGGATGGCACCGCCGCGAAGGTGAAGGCTGGGATCAGAACCCGCGCACCGCGCGGAAGATCGAGCGCTTTCAGCGACAAGAACAAAGCAGCAGAACAGGACGCCACGGCCACGGCGTACTTCACACCCATCTTGGCGGCGAACGCTTCCTCAAGCTGGGCCACCGGTGAATTCTCGGATGTGTAGCGGAAGAGGTCCGCCGAATTCATCAGTTCGTCCAGCGCCGCACGGGCTTCTTCGGGGATCGGCTCGGCTTGGTGAACGTTGGGAAGAGATGTCATGGGGGAGGCCTGCTGGTTGGATTTGGCGCTACTCAGCACATAGACATAGTTTCGTCCAGTGACGGTTCCATGACAAGCAAAAGGGCGCGCCGAGAAGACGCGCCCTTTCAATTTCAGGCTAGGCCTTACTGGAGGTCGGCAGCGCGTGCGTCGCCCAGTGCGGCTTCTGCTTCGGCCACGGCGGACTGAAGTGCGCTGAGGATTTCCTCACCGCCGTCCACGTTCTCCGTGAACCAGCCGAGAACCGGCTGAGCTGCTTCAGCGAAGGCTGCTTTCTGGTCAGGCGTCGGGACGTAGAGGTCACCACCGCCGGCCACGAAGTCAGCATATGCCTGGATGGACTTACGCTTCGGCGAGGCGAACGTTGCCTGCTGCAGAGCGTAGAAGCCGTCGACGACAACGCGGCGCAGGCCCTCATCCATTTCCATGAACTTCTGGTTGTTCATGTACCACAGCGCGCCCATGTAGGCGTGGCCGTCGAGCGTGACGTACTGAAGGCCCGCGTCGGGGAACTTCATGCCCATGATGTCGGTGATGCCGTTCTTGGAGCCGTCAACGACGCCCGTCTGGAAGGACGTGAAGAGCTCCGGCCACGGGATCGGCGTGGGCGATGCGCCCAGGGCACGGACGAGTTCCTGAGGCAGGTCAGCCACAACCGTACGCAGCTTGAGGCCGTCGAAATCGGCGGGCTCTGCAAGG
>JBCBFV010000027.1:0-15947 GCA_038527425.1 Pseudomonadota bacterium | reverse complement strand
CACATAAGTGCGGTCGCGCGCGTAGGCGGCGCACCTTAGGCGTTGATCAATGCAAATGCCCGTGGCCCTAGTGGTTCATGGGCATTCGGTATGAAAAAGGGGTGATCTTCCCCATCGGGATGGGCTGCCAGGCGGCGCATCAGCTCGAAAAGATCAAAGCTCGCATCGACCGGCTTATGGGAGAGGTCGGGACGGTCGAAAGTACCCCGTTTGACTGGTTGATCCTGCCCCCGCATGCGGCTGCGAGTATGCTGACTTCAAACGAGTTTTTCCCAAAGACAGCTGATGAGCTGGAATACATTGGGAAAGAGCGGCGCTTTTATTGGCCGCAACATGACATGTGGTTCTGGCACATGATTGGCGGCCTTGAGGCATTTGAAGAACACAAATCGAAGTTCGCTTACATGCAGCGTCGCCTCGAGAGTTACCGCGACCTCGAAGTCCTGGCCATTTGGGCAAATAGCCAAGCCAACCTTAGTGAAGTACCGCTTGGCCACCCGCTCGATCTGACGGCGCGGGGATCGGTGTTGCACGCGCTCCAAAGCGCCCTCGATCGCTATTTCGCAAAGAGCTCACTTTTCACGGTTGTCCGGGCAGACAGGCTGAGCGCCGAGGACCCTTTGCCTGAGGCATCGTTCTCAATCTACACGGGTGAGGATACGCCTAAGAACTGGCACGGCTCTTCGCCAGCCTGGAAGCTGGCCATGGCAGAGGCGCTCGAAAAGACAGGCTTTGCGGCGCGCGTTGGCTCGCCGGAGAAGGCGCGGCGCTGAACACTTGTGTGACGAGCTCTGTGTTAAGGCGACCGCGCCGGGGGACTCAGACGCGGCCGCCCCCTGCTCGCTTAGCCGTCCGTCACCGGCAGAAGCGCAGCCTCTTCGGCTTGAGCCAGCTCATCGGCATCGATGAGGCCGTCCTCTGTCCGGTCGATGAGGAGGAAGAGTTCTTCGGTCAGCTCCGGCATCGCAGCCTGCATTTCCTCAAAGCTCAGCAGCCCGTCCGCATTGGCGTCGGTGTCTGCGTCGATGGAAAGCGCGATGGCCGTGGTGCCGACTGCAGCGGCAGCGAGGAAAAAGAGTGTACGAAACATGGGTGTCTCCTTTGGGTGGGCGGGCGGTCTTACCCGCTGAGCCGAGACTTGCGCCGAAGCTTTCGGGGCCACCACGGTCGGGGCGATCCAGGAGTAGAAGACGCGGCATGCCGCCAAGCTGCGCCTTCCCAACAGAGGGATTTCCGCCGTCCAAAACCTCCGTTGCCGTGACACGCAGAGCGCCGCCGACGCCGCGCGGCCCGCTGCGCGTGACTTTGCCAAGAGCGACGCGCCCACGTCGCTCAGAAGCGGGCCGAGTCGACCACGCGCCCCTAAGATCTGAGCAACACTTCAATGGAGCTTGCCATGGCACGCGATCTCGACCCCAACGCGCTTGACGCCGTCCGCCGCCCGATCGAGGCCGCCAACGGGCTGCCGAATGCCCATTACAACGATCCAGAGGTCTTCAAGGTTGAAGCCAAGGCTGCGCTTCTCGCGACATGGGCTGGGCTCTCAGTTGGGGCCGATGTGCCGGAGAAAGGCGATGCCAAGCCCATCGAATTTCTGGGCATTCCCCTTCTCCTGATCCGCGACAAAGATGGCGACGTCCGCGTCTTCCAGAACATTTGCCGCCATCGGGGGATGATCCTGGTGAGTGAACCCAAGAAGATCAAAGGCGCCATCCGCTGCCCCTATCATGCGTGGTGCTATTCCACGAAGGGCGAGCTGAAGAGTACGCCTCATGTCGGGGGCCCTGGCCACAACACGCATGAAGGGATCGATCCCTCGACGCTCGGCCTCATCGAAGTCCGCTCGCATCTGTGGCGCGACGTGGTGTTCGTGAATGTGACCGGCGACGCCGCCCCATTTGAAGAGGTGCATGCCGACCTCATGGCCCGCTGGGCGGAGTTCGAGCAGCCGCATCATCACGGCGGCCCCGAGAGCAAATTTACGCTTGAGGTTGCCACGAACTGGAAACTCGCCGTGGAGAATTACTGCGAAAGCTATCACCTGCCGTGGGTGCATCCGGGTCTGAACAGCTATTCGCGCCTCGAAGACCACTACAACATCGAAGAACGCGGCCAGTACTCAGGCCAAGGCACCCTCGTCTACCGCCAGTTCGAGGATGAAGGTCAGGCAGCCTTCCCCGACTTCGACGGGCTCAGCGAAAAATGGAATACGGGCGCGGAATACATCGCCGTTTATCCCAACGTGCTCCTGGGCGCACAGCGCGACCATGCCTTTGCGATCGTCCTCGAACCCGTGGACGAGGGCCACACCCGTGAGCATATCCACCTCTATTACGCCTCTGAGGACACCAAGCTCAGCAACCGCGAGAAGAACGCGGCCATGTGGAAAGAGGTCTTCGAGGAAGACATCTTCGTGGTTGAAGGCATGCAAAAGGGCCGTTCTGCCGTAGATTTCGACGGTGGGCGTTTCTCCCCGGCCATGGACGGACCCACCCATTGCTTCCACGATTGGGTTGCTGTCCGGATCCAGGAAGCGTGAACACGCTCCATGCTGAGCTGCTGGAGGCGCATCGGAAAGGTGATGGCGCGGCGATGATTGGCCTCTACGCGCAAGCGGCTGATGCGTCCGACGACGCGGACGAGGAGATGTTCTTCCTCACCCACGCCTACATCTTTGCGCTCGAGGCGGGGGATGCCCGTGCCGAAGGGATCCGTGAGCGGCTTCGGGCAGCAGGGCGTATTTGATGTGAGAGATGCGAGGGGCTCTGCCCCTCGCGCTCCCCGAAGTACGGGGCACAGAGAAGGGTATCAGGCGCGTAGTCGTTGGCCTTCGGGGTCGAAGGGCGCTTTTTCGAGAACGCGGGCCCGGTGGGGCTGGCCGAGGATCATAACGTCGAGCTCTTGGCCCGGCTTGGTGTTTTTGAGATATGCCAGAGCGAGAGAGGCTTCGACGGTGAAGCCGTAGGTGCCGGAGCTGACCCGGCCGACGCCATTGCCATCGAGGTCAAAGATCGGTTCGCCGCCTGAGGCGTCAGCGTCGTTCGTGTCGATCTCGAGAAACTGGAGCGTTTCGCGCGGTGTGTTGTCTTTGATGGCCTCGTAGCCCGCCTTGTTCAGGAATTGCTTGTCCATCTTGATGAGGCGATCGAGGCCAGCTTCCTGGGGCCAGTATTCCGGAGAGTATTCGCGCGACCATGAGCCGTAGCCCTTCTCGACCCTCAGGGACATCAACGCGCGCGAGCCAACGGGGCCTGCGCCCAATGCTTCACCCGCCTCGACGAGCGCGACAAACAGCGCGGCCTGATCTTCCTCGGCGCAATGAAGCTCCCACCCTAGGTCGCCTGTGAAGGACACGCGGAGCGCCGTTAGGTTGATGCCCGCCAACGTGATCTGTTTGGAGCGCATGAACGGGAAATCCTCGGTCTCGAGGCTTTCATTTGTGAGGCGCTGCAGAAGCTCGCGGGACCGCGGGCCAGCCACATTGAAACCGCACATGCTGTCCGTGAGGCTTTCAAATGTGGTTCCTTCGGGCAGCGGCACCTCTTTCCAAAAGCGCTGATGGTAGCGTTCGGCCATGCCCGAGCCGATCATGAGGAAGCATTCCTCGCCTGTGCGGGTGATCGTGAAATCGCCCGCGATGCCGCCGCGTTTGCCGATGAGCGGCGTGAGGCAGGACCGTCCCACGGCTTTAGGTGCGTAGTTGGCGAAGACGGCGTTGAGCCACGCCTCGGCGCCCGGCCCCTCGATGCGGTACTTCGCAAAGTTCGAGATATCGATGATGCCTGCGTTTTCACGCAGCATCCGGCATTCGCGGCCCACAGCGGCGAACCACGGTTGGCGGTCGAAGCCAGCGCTATCGGGGGTGTTCGCATCGTAGTAAACCGGGTGTTCCCAGCCGTAGTTCAGGCCAAAGACAGCGCCCATCTCCTTCTGGCGCGCGTAGGCGGGGCGCATGCGCATGGGGCGGCCGGCTTCGCGTTCTTCCCCGGGGAAGTGGATGGCGAAGCGGTTGGCGTATTGGTCCTTCACGCGAGCTTTAGTGAAGTCGGCCCCGGCCCAGGTGCCGAAGCGCGCCACATCCCAGCCGAACATATCCTGATGGCTTTCGCCTTCGACCATCCACTGCGCGGCGCTGAGCCCGATCCCGCCAGATTGCGAGAAGCCCGGGATCATGCCGGTGCAAAGGAAGTAGTTTCGCAGGTCGGGGTGCGGGCCGTAAAGGGCGCTGGAATCCGGCGACCAGATCATGGGTCCGTTGATGACGCGCTTGATGCCGGCCTCGCCCACGGCAGGCACACGCTCAATCGCGCGCATCATGTTGTCTTCAATGCGCTCCAGGTCATCGGCAAAAAGCTCGTGCCCGAAGCCCTGCGGCGTGCCGTCTTCGGCCCAGATGCGGACGTCTTTCTCATAGGCGCCGACGAGGAGGCCGTTACCTTCCTGGCGCAAGTAATACTCGCCATCGCGGTCGGCGACGGAGGGCAGACGGCGGTCGAGCGCCTCAATCTCGGCGATGGTGTCGGTGACGAAGTACTGGTGCTCCGTGGGCAGGAGCGGCAGGTGGATGCCCGCCATCTTAGCCACTTCACGGCCCCAGAGGCCTGCGGCGTTCACCACCCATTCAGCCTCGATATTGCCTTTGGGTGTTTCCACGCGCCAGCCCTTGGCCGTTGGTACCGTCGCCGTCACAGGCGTGAAGCGGTGGATTTCCGCACCCATAGCGCGCGCACCAGCGGCATAGGCTGCCGTCACGCCCGAGGGATCCACGTTGCCGCCATCGGGTTCAAACATGATGCAGCGGATGCCGTCGTAGTCGACGAGCGGATGCAGACGCTCCGCCTCGTCGCGGCTTACCTCATGGAAGTTCATGCCATAGAGACGGGCTTTGGCCGCCTGCAGACGCAACTGATGCTCCCGCGCTTCGGTCTGCGCAAGGTAGAGGGAGCCCGGCTGGAACACACCGCACCCCTGCCCCGTCTCGGCCTCCAGCTCTTTATAAAGGCCCATCGTGTAGTTCTGAAGACGCGAGATGTTCGTGTTGTCGTGGAGCCCGTGAATGTTGGCGGCCGCGTGCCATGTCGAGCCGGAGGTCAGCTCGTCCCGCTCAAGAAGTACAACATCCTGCCAGCCCAGCTTGGCCAGATGATAAAGGATGGAGCATCCGATCACGCCTCCTCCGATGACGACGGCCTGTGCGTGGGTTTTCATGGCGTCCTCCCTGATCACGCACACCCTAGCGTGGTGGGCTGAGCGTCATTGCCTTATCGCGACATTTTCACCCCCCAAAATGTCCAATTCTTGCGTCCACAATCCCGCCGCCCGAGGGCATCCTCCGGGCACCAAAGAAAAGGGAGTCGGGTTCATGGAGCACCATCGCGTCGTCATCATCGGCGGAGGGGTCGTCGGTTGTTCAGTCGCCTACCACCTCACGAAGCTCGGCTGGTCCGACGTGTTGCTTTTGGAACGCTCGGAGCTCACCTCAGGGTCGACATGGCACGCCGCGGGCGGATTTCACACGCTCAACGGCGACACTAACATGGCCGCGCTTCAGGGCTATACCATCCGTCTCTACCGCGAACTTGAAGAGCTCACAGGTATGTCCTGCGGGCTCCATCATGTGGGGGGCGTGACGCTGGCCGACACACCCGAACGCTTTGACATGCTCAAGGCCGAGCGCGCCAAACACCGCTACATGGGCCTCGAGACCGAGATCGTGGGCCCCGAAGAGATCGCGAAACTGGCGCCTGTGACGAATGTCGAAGGCATCTTGGGCGGGCTTTATGATCCACTAGACGGCCACCTCGACCCCTCAGGCACGACGCACGCTTACGCAAAGGCCGCGCGGATGGGCGGCGCCAAGATCCAGACCCACACGATGGTGAAGGCCACGCGCCCGACCCCTGACGGATGGGAGATCGAGACCGACAAAGGCTCCATCGCTTGCGAGCATCTCGTCAATGCAGCGGGCCTCTGGGCCCGCGAAGTTGGCCATATGGCGGGCATCAACCTGCCGCTCCACCCGATGGAGCATCAGTACATCGTCACCGACGACATCGCCGAGATCTATGATCGACGTGAGGAGCATCCTCATGTGATGGACCCTGCAGGCGAAAGCTATCTGCGCCAAGAAGGGCGCGGGCTGTGCATCGGCTTCTACGAACAAGCCGCCAAGCCCTGGGCCGTCGATGGCACGCCATGGAATTTCGGGCATGAGCTTTTGCCTGACGACTTTGACAAGATCGAAGAAAGCATCGCCTTCGCCTATCGCCGCTTCCCCGTGCTTGAACGCGCGGGGGTGAAATCAGTGATCCACGGGCCCTTCACCTTTGCGCCCGACGGCAATCCGCTGGTGGGTCCGGTGCCTGGGCTGCGCAACTATTGGTCGGCGTGCGGCGTCATGGCGGGCTTTAGTCAGGGTGGCGGTGTGGGCCTAAGCCTCGCGCAATGGATGATCGAAGGCGAAGCAGAACGCGATGTGACGGCCATGGATGTCGCGCGTTTCCCGCGCTGGCTCTCGCCTGGCTTCACGCTGCCCAAAGTGGTGGAGAACTATCAGCGCCGGTTCTCGATCTCTTATCCGAATGAAGAGCTGCCTGCTGGGCGTCCGCTGCGGCAGACGCCGTTGTACGACATCTTCGACGGCATGGGGGCTGTGTGGGGTCAGCAATTCGGGCTCGAAGTCCCGAACTACTACGCAGCCGAGGGCGAGCCGCGCTATGAAGAACCCTCCTTCCGCCGTTCAAACGCCTGGGATGCCACGGCCCGCGAGGTCGCAGCGGTTCGCGAGGCCGTCGGCATCAATGAGGTCCACAATTTTGGCAAATACCGCGTCACCGGCAGCGGCGCCCGTGCGTGGCTCGGTCGTGTCATGGCGGGACGTCTGCCCAAGCCGGGGCGCCTTTCGCTCACCCCGATGCTGTCCGAGAAAGGTAAGCTGATCGGCGATTTCACGATCTCATGCCTCGATCAGGACACTTACCAACTGACCGCGAGCTATGGCGCGCAGGACATCCACATGCGTTGGTTTGAGCGTCACGCGGCGCCGGATGTGCGGGTCGAGAACGTCTCTGACACGCTCAATGGCTTTCAGATTGCAGGGCCTCGCGCCCGCGATGTGCTGGCAAAAGTGACCCGCGCGCCTGTCGATCTGCGCTTCCTCGATGTTCGTCGCATGACGATCGGCATGATCGACTGCACCGTGCAGCGTGTCAGCTATACCGGCGATCTGGGCTACGAGATCTACTGCCATCCGATGGAGCAGCGACACCTCTGGCACGTTCTCTGGGACGCAGGTCAGGAGTTTGGGATGCAACCTTTCGGGATGCGGGCGATGATGTCTCTCAGGCTAGATCGCTTCTTTGGCTCTTGGATGTCGGAATTCTCGCCAGACTACACCCCGGCTGAGACAGGCATGGATCGGTTCATCGACTGGTCGCGCGATTTCATCGGCAAATCTGCCATCGAGGGCGAGACACCCGCCCGCAAGCTTTGCGCCTTTGAAGTAGACGCCAAAGACGCAGACGTCGTGGCCTATGAGCCCATTTTCATCGGCGATGAGGTGGTAGGCTTCTGCACCTCAGGCGGCTACTCCCACCACGCCGGCAAGAGCATCGCGCAGGGCTTCCTTCCTATTGCCGAAGCTGTCTCTGGCACAGAGGTGGAGATCGAGATCCTGGGCGAGCGCCGTGGCGCAAGAGTTATTACAGAGCCCTTGTTCGACCCCGACGGCACGCGCATGCGCGGCTAGCTCACGTCGCGAAGAGGAGCGGCGCTTCCCGGCCCCGAACCGTAGGCCGAGCCGCCGGATAGACGCGTGCAGCAGCGCCCTTCTCCCTAAGTTCCGGGAAAAGAGCGAAGATTTCTGCGCGCGTGTCTTGGTCCATACCTGCAAGGGAATGGTCGCCCGGTTGGAAGCTCTCGCTCCACGTGCCATCGGCCATGACGATCTCGTGGTGGTCAAAGAGGAAGTGAACGTAGCTCACGGCCTCTGGCTTCACGCGCTCAACGCCGTCAATGCAGGTCATGTGACGCGCGGCCACAAGCACCTCATCGGACCCAAAGAGCATCTGAGCGTCCGCCCCTTCGACGAGCATGCGGTGTTGAGGCGAGACGCGCATCGTGCGCTCCGGCAATCCCCCCTGCAACGCGCCCGCGCTGATTTCGATCGGGTTAAATGAAGGACGCGCGCGCAGTTCCTGAGCGCTCAGATCACGTCGCCCGATCCAACGGATGGGCTGGAAACCGTTGTCACGCGTCAGCACGCGATCATCAACGACGAGTTCCGCGACGTCAACTTCTCCGCGCAGCGTCTTGATCCGCGTGCCGGGAGTGAAACAGGGCACCACGCTTTCAATGTCAGTGAAGGTAAGCGTGCCCGCAGGCGCACCATCCGCGTCAAAGTAGGAAACCGTGCCGTCGAAACCTGTCCCATCTGCCGACGGGGTCTGGTTGATCTCCAGGCGGCCGCCCTTCGGCACGGTCCCGGTCAGATCGAGCGTATCTTTGTCCGCGCCGCCCGTGCCGCCATCGATGGTGTCGCCAAGGAAGCCGCCAGAGCCCGCGCTAAAGGTATCGGCATCGTCGCCGCCGGTGACAATGTCGGCCCCTGTGCCGAGCGTGATGTCGTCATCGCCCGCGCCTGTGTCGAGGCTGACGCCGTCTGTGGTTGCCCCTGCATCAACCGTATCAGATCCGCCGCCGGTGGTGATTTCCTCGATTTCTTCGAAGGAAGCCGTGTCGCCTCCCCCCTCGATCGTGCCCTCCTCATCGCCCTTGAAGGTGACCGTGAGATCATCGTTCAGGCTTGAGGCATCGATGGCATCGCCCGCACTCTCGTCGGTCTCGCCGCCGGTGATTGTGTCGGCCCCGAAACCGCTCTCCAGCACGAAGGTGTCGTCCCCGCCGTCCCCTTCGAGGACATCTGCGCCCGCGCCGCCGGAGATCTGATCGTCGTCTGCGCCTCCAGACACCTCGTCGTCATCGGCCCCCGCAAAAACAGTGTCGTCACCGCCACCGGCTGCGATGACGTCCATATCGCCTGTGTCACCGGGCAACGCGGCGTCGTCCGCATCTACCTTGTCGCCGTCTGGATCGTCCTCGTAGCTGCCATCAATGAGGTCCGCGCCTGCGGTGCCACTGACGATGCCATCACTTACGCCGACCACGGTGATGGTAGAGACGGCCGGTGGGCTCTCTGCCCCAAAACCGTTGGTAATCGTGACTTCGAAAGTACGGTCGTCGCCTGCGACGCCGTTCGGGAGGTTTTCTGTGTTCTCGTAAGCGGTGGCCTCAAGGATCTGTTCGGCAACCTCGTCGCTCACCGGGGTACCGTCTGCCGGGGCAATGACAACCGAGCCACCAGACAGGGAGACCGAGAACTCGATGCCATCGAAGGTGACGCTCTGGCTGCCTGGATTTGTGCCATCGAGCGGGATGGCAGCCACAGACCCGTCTGTTCCGGAGACCGTCAGCACCTCGCTCTCTGCATCGGGGAAGGAGGAGGTCGGGGTGATCGCGATCTCCGCTGTCCCAGAGGGCCCCGCGTTCACAAAGGATGTGGCTGAGGCAATTTCTGATGGCGCGCTCCCTTCGGTGAAGGTGTCCGCGAAGTCAGAGCTTCCATCCGGCGCGCCGCCCCCGTCAAAATCGAGGTCCACATTGGGCGCTGTGGCGGGATCTACAACCTCGCCATTCACCTCGAAAAGCTCGATCTCGGTGAAGCTGAGCGTGGAGCCGTCATCGAACGTTACCGTCCCGTTCCAGCCATTGCCGTTGAGGTCAGGCTCGAGGTCCGTGATCGAGGTCACACCATCGGCGATAAGCGTATCGCTGTCGTAGCCACCGCTGCCGCCGTCGACGGTGTCGCCACCATCCGCGCTGATCCGATCGGCGTCATCGCCGCCCTCAACGACGTCCGCGCCCGAGCCTTCTTCCCCATCGTCGGTGGCCGAGGCTGCATCAATGACGTCATCGCCTTCGCCGCCGAGGATCGTGTCGTCCCCGCTCCCACCTATCAGCGTATCGTCAGCCGGAAGGTCAATTGCACCGGTCTGGTCTCCGGCCCCGGCGGCGCCATACACCCATGCGTTGCCAGACGTGCTCCCCGGTTGGAGCGTCCATTCAAACGGATCAGCTTCAAGCGGTGTCGCGTGGACCTCGCCCGACCCTTCAAAGGCAAAGAGCTGGCCGTCCTCGATCGCAATGCCCCAGGTGTCGGTCTGGCCGTTGATCTGCCCCAGATCTTCCGTGCTTTGGATCGTGTCGTCAAAATCGAGCGTGATCTTGTAGACTGTCCCACGGGCGAGCGCGAAGATCGTCTCGTCGTCCGCGAAGACGATGTCGGTCGTCCCAGCTGGCAGCGTGCCGAGCGTCTCTTCGGCCCCGTAGGACCCATCCGCATTCACCGGCAGAACTTGGAGCGTATTACCCGTGCTGTAGAAGAGATCGCCGCCCGAATTCGTGGCAAGCGAGGCGTGATATCCCGGGCTGATCGCGTTAGTGACGAGCGTCTCTTCGCCCGTGTCAGGGTTGATGCTGTAGACGCCTGTCTCCCCTGAGGCCCACGGGATGCCCAACAACTCGCCTTCCGGCGTCACGGCAATATCGCCGTAGGTCTGCAGGCCAGTTTGGATCGTCTCCTCACTGTCGGAGACGGGATCATAAACGCGCAGCTGGCCATCTGATGTGACCGAGTAGAGAAGGCCCGTCGTTACCAGCCCCGGCCCCAAGTCGATCCCAGCGGATGGATCGCCCCCGTCGCCAGTGATGAGGTCGTCCCCTGCACCCCCTTCAATGCTGTCGTCCCCGAAGCCGCCGGTCAGGGTAACGGAGGCGTCGCTGGCGCTGGCATCAGCCGTGTCGTCCCCGCTGCCCAGTGTGATTTCCTCAATCTCTGAGAATTCAGCGGTGGAGGACCCGTCCGCAATCGTGCCCGCCTCGTCACCGGTAAAGGTGACGTTCAGATCGCTGGTGACAGCCGAGGCATCGACATGATCGCCTCCCGCGTCTTCATCCTGCTCGCCGCCGATGATGGTGTCGTCGCCGAAGCTGTCTTCGAGCACAAAGGTATCATCTCCGCCCGTCACATCGGGCGCATTAGGAGCAGAAAGGCCGTCGTAGTCTTCTAGGTCTACCGTGGCGCCGCCCGTGTCGGGGCCCGCGACTTGCGCCTCGAGCACGTTGCCGCCGTTGTTCTCATAGAAAATGATCTCGATCGTGTAGGTGCCGGGCGGCAGTTTGATCGTGCCCGTCTTGAGCACCGGCGCGTGGTGGCCATCGTTGTTCACCACCGTCTCTCCATCGATGAAGAGCTTCGAGCCATCGTCGGAATTCACCCCAAAGGTGTATGTCCCGCCCTCGGTGATCGTGATCTCGGTAGTGAACTTCAGCGCGTAGTCATTTGCGGTGTCATAGTCTTCGGCTGCGATCGTCGTGCCATAACCGGTTTCCGTCGGCTCAGCCTCGTGATCGCGCCCCCCGTTCTCCGTGAAACCTGCGGCCTCCAGATTGCGCGGGTCTCCCGTCGGATCGAGATCGTAGTATTCGTAGAGCCAGGGGCCTGAACCGGGCAAAGCGGTCCCTTGGTCACCTTCCATAAGATCGGCGCCTGTCCCGCCGGAAATCGTGTCATCGCCCGCGCCCGCAGTTATGGTGTCGTCGCCCGCGCCCGCCTCGATCACATCATCGGCGCCGTCCGCGCCATCTACGCGGTCGCCTTCTGGATCAGTCACATAGTCCGCGTCGATGAGCTCAGCCGCGTCGGACCCTTCCACAACTCCATCGGGTGCTACGCCTGCGCTTGCTGGATCTTGGTAGCCCGACCAGCTTTCAGAGACATCGACATCGTTGGAATATCCACCGCCCGTGCCTTGGTTGTAGGTCGCGTCTTGAACAAAGGCGTTCCACGCCGGCGTGTTCGAGATCGGGTCCGGGTCCACGAGCTCAAGGCTCACTCCATCCATGTAGGACCCGCCGGTGACAACCGCGCCGTCGCCACCGTCTGCGGTGGCATCAAAGGGTCGCGAGATCGTGGCACCCACCGACTGCCCATCAATCGTCACATGGCTTAGCACGAAGTAATTGCCGCTGCTGGGATCCTGCAGGACGACGGAGTAATCCGTCTCCACCCGACTGCCAGCGTCGTAAGTGACATCGTCAATCGTGACCGGCGCACTCAGCGTGTTGCCGATATCGGCTGGCGAGGCCGCGCCAGAGTTGAAGTCATCCTCAAGGACATCTTGATCGATGGTGAGGGTCTGCGAGGCCGTGATCGTTCCCGACCATGTGCTGCCGATCGTGGCAAGCCCCCCGTCATTGAACTCTCCCGTTCCTACGGAGCCGGTCTGCATGATTTCCGTTGGATCGGTCGTATTGCCAAGCGAAATGAGCGCAAAGGATAGTGCCATTAGCCGATCCCCCGCTCACGAGAATGCTCACCAGATCCAGATTTCGGACCCCTTCGGGGCGTTACCACCATCACCCGCTCGCCAAACATCCTGCTCTCACTCTTTCCAACGCCAATCACCGCTCTCGTGGGAACGGTGCCTGCCCTGTGTCGGGGATGGGTCTTTAGATTTTGGAAATGACGGCCGCGAAATCCGTCAAATTTGAGCGATAGGCGAGAGCTTTACGGGTGTTCTCTCCAGACAAAACAAAGCCCGGAACCAGCGCCCCACACGGTCTGGATCCGGGCTTTGAGGCCATCACGCGCCCCCAGTGATGCGATGATGGCAATTCGTAACTAACTAACCAGTCCAGGAACGGGCGGCAGAGACTGCCGCTCGTGATTTCCGGGATGCTGCTAAGTCTAGCGCGCGACGAGAAGGCTCGCTTCGTGACGCTTGAGCGCTTTACGTGCCGAGACGTAGTCCTTCAGACCATCATGCGTGGCGAGCTCGGGGAAGAGCGCGAGGATCTCCTGACGCGCTGCACCGTCCATGCCAGCAAGAGTGTAGTCGCCCGGCTGGAACGTTTCCGTCCATGCACCGTCCGACAGGACCACCTCGTGCTTTTCGCACATGAAGTGGACGTAGGTCGTGTCGACATTGCCCGCGCGGGTGATGCCTTCCATGCCCACCAGATGTTTGGCTGCCACGAGGACCTCACGCTCTTCGAAGTAGAGCTGCGTGCGGTCGTTGGCGAGAAGCACACGGTGCTGAGGCGAGACCATCATGTCGCGCTCCGGCAGGTTCGGACCAAGCGAGCCTGCTTTGATGAGTACCGGGCGTAGCTCCTGCGCAGCGGCCATCTCGGCAGCGGACAGATCACGCGCACCGGTCCAAGCGATCTCTTGGATGCCGTTGTCGCGCGTCATGACCTTGTCGCCCGGACGCAGCGTCTCAACCGCCACTTCACCTTTCGGGGTCGCGATAGTCGTACCTGGCGTAAAGCAGACGATGACCTTCTCGATCTCGGTGAACTCGAGCGTGCCGAGCAGGTTGTCGTCGCCGTCGAAGTATTCAACGAAGCCGTTGACGCCGTTACCGTTGCTGTCGGGCCCGGTCTCGGTCACTGCGAGGCGGCCACCGTCGGTCACTGTGCCACGTAGATCGAGCGTGTCGTGGTCAACGCCACCAGCACCACCGTCGACGGTATCGCCGATGAAGGAGCCTGCGCCGTCGTCGTCTGCCTGGAACGTGTCCTGATCTGCGCCGCCGGAGAGGTTGTCTTCCCCCTCGCCACCTTCGATCGTGTCGTCGCCAGCGCCACCACGGATCACGTCGTCATCGACGCCACCGTTGATGAAGTCGTCGCCTTCACCACCTTCGAGCGTGTCGTCATCGTCCTGACCGAAGATGACGTCGTTGCCTGCGCCACCGTCGACAAAGTCCTTGCCGTTCTCGGGCTGCAGATCGCCTGCGTCATCTGGGATATCGAGGTTGTCCGGCAGACCCAGCGCCGGGTCGATGCCCGCGAAGATCGTGTCGTCGCCTTCACCACCGAGGATGGAGTCAGACCCTTCGCCGCCGACGATACGGTCATCGCCTTCGCCTGCGTCGATCGTGTCCTTGTCGAAGCCGCCGTCGATGACGTCGTCGCCGGTACCGCCGGTGATCAGGTCGTCATCGTCGCCGGTGAAGATCGTGTCATTGCCGGAGCCACCGTCTACGGTGTCCTTGTCATTGTCAGGATCGCTGTCACCCGGGAAGAGACCGGGGTAGCCGAGGTCTGGCTTGCCTTTGGGGCCGGAGATGATGAGGTCATCACCCTGCTCACCGTCGATGGAGTCGTTGCCCCCACCACCGGTGACCGTGTCCCCGCGGGAGCCCGCAGTGATCGTGTCGTCGCCCGCGCCACCGTCGATCACGTCAACATTGTTGCCGCCTGCGATGTGGTCGTCGCCGCCTTGGCCGTCGATGGTGTCATCGCCGCCGCCGCCAACGATCTTGTCGTCGCCGTCACCGCCGAGGATCTCGTCATCGCCAGAGAAGCCGTCGATCGTATCGTTGCCGTCACCACCGTCGAGCAGATCTCCATCTTGGCCGCCGATCAGGCTGTCATTGCCGTCGCCGCCCAGAAGGGTGTCATTGCCGTCCTGACCGAAGAGCGTGTCGTCGCCGTCGCCGCCATCGATGAGGTCGTTACCCTGATTGCCGCCGATGCTGTCGTTGCCATCTTCGCCGAAGATTTCGTCGTCACCTGCGCCGCCGTGGATCTCGTCATCGCCTTCGCCAGCGAAGACAGTGTCGTCGCCCTCGCCTGCGCGGATGATGTCGTCCTGTGGTGCTTCGCCCGGCAGAAGCGCGTCGTTGTTGTCGACGAAATCGCCATTCGGGTCGCCGTCGTAATCGACATCGATGAGGTCATCGCCATCGGTGCCGTCGACGTAACCGTCCGGTGTGGGCTCTGGATCGCCGATGATCGTCTCGATCTCGGTGAAGACAAAGCGGCTGATTTCGTTGCCGTCGTCGTCGAGCAGCACAACCGTGCCGTCCTGACCGTTGCCGTTCGAGTCGGGGCGCAGATCTTCCAGACGGAATTTGCCAACGCCGGAGAGGTCGAGCGTGTCGTGGTCATCGCCACCGGCCCCGCCGTCAATCTCGTCATCATGGGTGCCGCCGAGGATCGTGTCGCGTCCGTCGCCACCTTTGATCAGGTCAGCGCCTGCGCCACCGTCGAGGAGGTCATTGCCGCCCTCGCCGAAGAGCATATCACTGCCTTCGCCACCGTTCAGCGTGTCGTTGCCCGACTGACCATGCATCCAGTCATTGCCGGTGCCGCCCGTCAGGACGTCGTCGCCAGAACCGGCCCACATCTCGTCATTGCCAGCTTCGCCGTCGAGCACGTCGTTGTCAGCGCCACCGACCAGCACGTCGCGACCGTCACCACCAAGGATCGTGTCTTCGCCGTCGCCACCAAAAAGGCCTTTGCCGTTGAAGCCATCGTCGCCGTCGCCGCCATCGATGAAGTCGTTGCCGTCACCCCCTTCGACGCGATCAGCTCCGTCGCCGCCCAGAAGCGAGTCGTCGCCGTCACCGCCGAGGATCGTGTCCATATCGGCGCCACCATCGATGGTGTCGTTGCCGTCGCCGCCTTTGAGGGTGTCCATGCCACCCTCGCCGTCGAGAAGGTCGTTGCCGCCGTCGCCGTTGATCGTGTCGTTGCCGCCTTCACCGAAGACCGTGTCGTCACCGCTGCCAGCGTGGATAAGGTCATCACCCGGCGCGCCTTTGACGGCTTCGAGCACACCGTGCTCCACCAGAAGCCCCGAACCATTGGGCGACAGCATCACGTCGATGACGACGTCGTTGAAGTCTGCGTCACCGAGGCCCGCGAGGTCCTCGAAGTTCAGGCGCGCGGTGTCGTCAGAAATCATCGTGCCCTGAGCGTTCACGCTGTCGGAGGCAAAGGTGCCTTCGGGGCTCGTGATGGAAACGCGCAGGTCTTGGTCTGCGTCGAGCTCGACCGTCCAGGTATTACCGATGTTGGCGTCATAGCTTGGCGTCAGC
>JBCBFV010000026.1:0-16222 GCA_038527425.1 Pseudomonadota bacterium | reverse complement strand
CGATTTTGGGTAGTTCCACCCCGCGCGTGAGCGGTGCCGCGCTGAAGAGCTCGGGCATCAGTCGAAACACGCGCTATGACGCGAAGGACTTTGACGGCGTGCGCCAGCAGCAGGGTCGTCTTTCGGTCGATGCGGCGCTGAACGAAGAAGAGGCGGCGGCGCGGGCTCTGCGCACGCAGGAGCGGAAGGCCGACGGGCTTCGGTCGGCGGCAGAGTTTCTGAGTGGTCTTGGCGGTGGTGAGCGTCTGCCGGATCCGGAGCAACTGGTGGCCTTGGTTGGAGTGATGGAAGCGGAGTTGAGCCGCAACGCTGAAGCGCTGGCTTTGGTGGAAGCAGAGCTGCTGGCGCTTGAGAAGGCCCTCGATGACGCACGCGAGGTGCGCGCCCGGGCAGAAGAGGCGCTGCTTGCGCTGGAGCCTGCACAGGACGATTGGTTTCTCGTGACGCTTGAAATTGAGGCTGCGGAGGCGGGCCCTGTCACGGTGCGCCATGAATTCAACGATCCCCGCGCTGGCTGGCAGGTGCAATACGAGGCGCGTCTGGACGATGCCCAAGTGACGCTTGATCGGTCCGTTGGGCTTTACAAAGGGCCGGGGCTGCCATGGATCGAGACAGACATCACGCTGTCTTCAGCGCAGCCCGACGGGCAAAACCGCGCCTCTTTCGTACCGCGCTCCATCGCGCAGATTTTTGATCCTGAGGAGAATTTCCAAGGGCGTAGCCTGTCGCTCGCCCCAGCTGCGCCGATGATGGACGCGGTTGCTATGGAAGTGGCGGAAGAGCCAGGCGGCGTGTTCGTCAACTTTGACGGCCCGTTTGTAAGTTACGAGCTCTCCGAGCCGGTGACAGTGCTCGGCGGTGAAGCCGCGCAGTTCGTGGATCTTGGATCGCTTGGGTTCGAGGCGGACGTGTATCTGTCGGCGGCGCCGAGGCGCGACGACCATGCCTTTGTCATGGCTGATCTCATGAATACGAGCGGCGAGGTGATTTTGCCGGGGCCCGTGCAGCTCTACCGCGAGGGGGTGTTCGTTGGGGAAGAGGACCTGGGATTGATCGCGCCTGGGCAGGACGTAACGCTCGGGTTTGGACCGGAGCTGACCGTGGCTTTGGGCGTCGAGTTTCTGGATGCGCAGACCGGCGATCGGGGGATCATCCGCGGATCTCTCACGCGCGAGGATATTGTTCGGTTGAGCGCGGAGAATACCGGCACAGAGGCGCAGGAAGTCTATCTACGATATGCTGTGCCGACGTCTCAACAGGAGGATCTGGAGATCTGGATCGAGATGGATCCGGCGCCGGCGGTGCAGGACGCCGATGATCTTTTGGGCGTGATGGAATGGGTTCTGGAACTCGCACCCGGCGAGCGGCAGGAGATCGATCTCAACTTTGATCTCAGGTGGCCAGAAGGGCAGGTTCTGAACTGGCGGCCTTGATCCGCGCGGTCCGGACGCTCCCGCCTTTGGCGGATCGCACCCGCCCGCCCGAGTCCTTCTGATGAGCTCTGAAACACAAACGCCGCGCTGCTTTTTGCAGTCGCGGCGTTTAGGTATTCGATAGTCCAAGGGGCGGACCCTTGATGTTGGCTACCCGATCTTCTTAGCACACATTTTTGCGCTTGTCAGAACCTTTCGGCGCGGAGCACCTGCGCGTTCGTCACGCAGACAACGCCGATCTGCTTTTCGACCACTGCGAAGGCCGCGTCGAGCAGTGTATCCAGCCGGTCTTCACGGATGATGCAGACAAACTGAACCATACCGGAGAGACCGATCTGGCCTTCACGGCTCCACGCGCCGGAGCGGCCCGATCCGCCGAGCACGGGAAGGATGGTGTAGCCGGTGATATCCGCCTCTTCGAGTGCCTGCCGCAAGCGCCGCTCCATGGGGGCTTCTATGGTGATTTCCACGCGTTTTGCGGGATGTGTCTGCATGGCTCAGCCTCCGGTAATCATGGTCGCCACGGCAAGGTAAATCGGGATGCCGAGGACCAGGTTGAAGGGGAATGTAACGCCAAGCGAGAGCGTGAGATAGATGGCGGGTTTCGCCTCGGGAAGAGCCACACGCATGGCCGCTGGCACGGCGATGTAGGAGGCCGAGGCGGAGAGCGTCATCAAGAGCACGACACCGCCGGTCGACAGTCCCAAGAGGAGGCCTGCGCCCAGGCCGAAGGTTGCGCCGACGAGGGGCATGAGCACGCCGAAGAGAATCGTTCCGCTGCCGAGGGCGCCTTTGGTCTCCCGCAGTCCGCGCCCGGCGATGAGGCCCATGTCGAGGAGGAAGAGGCAGAGCACGCCTTGGAAGGGTGCCACGATGAAACTTGCGATCAAGTCGAGGCCATCGTTGCCGGTGAGAAGCCCGATCAAGAAGCTGCCGACGAGGAGGACGATCGACCCGTTGAGCATGATCTCCCGCAGGAGACCGGCGTCCATGCGGCTCTCACCGCTGGCGCGCGAGGCGAGCCAGAGGGCGGACAAAATCGCGGGGGCTTCCATGATCGCGGCGGTGGCGACCATGTATCCTTCGGCTGCCAAGCCTGCGCTTTCGAGCACGGAGGAGGAAGCCACGAAGGTCACGATAGAGATCGAGCCGTAGTGGCCAGCGACGGCAGCGGCGTTTAGCGTATCGAGCTTGGTGAGGACCCTCAGCAGGCCAAAGGCCACAAAGGGGATCACTGCCGAGAGCACAAATCCTGCCGCGAGTGTTCCGATGAGCTGCCCGTCAATGCCGTTGTCGGCCACGGCCACACCGCCTTTGAAGCCGATGGAGAAGAGCAGGTAGATCGACATCCCTTTGGCCACGGCTTCAGGGATCGACAGGTCAGAGCGAGCAAGGGCCGCAAAAAGCCCAAGCGCGAAGCTCAGAATGATTGGCGACAAGAGGTTTGCGGCAGCGAGTTCGAACATGGGGGCGCTTTATGCTGACGCACGGTCAACGTCCAGATGCTGGGCACCTTGTCAGATCGATACGAAGTCCTTCGTGCTGCCGTCGAAAGCGAGAAGTTCACCGTTGCCGATATCGGTCCAGAGGCCGTGCAGCTCCAGTTCACCGGCGTCCACGGCTTCCGCCACATAGGGGAAGGTCAGGAGGTTGGTGATCGACACACGGACGGCTTCATGCTCCAGCGCGCGGGTTCGTTCATCGAAGTCTTCGATGTGGGCGACGCGGGCGTGGCCCTCGCGCAATGTGTCGATCCATCGGCCGACAAAGCTTTCTTCGGCTTCCAAAGCGGGCGCATTGCCCTCGCACATGTCGCGGCATCCTGCCACACCCCCGCACTTGGAGTGCCCCATAACGATGATGTGAGGGACTTTGAGAACGGTCACCGCGTACTCGATCACGGCCGAGGTTGCTTGCCCGTGATTGTCCGGATGATAGGGCGGCACGAGGTTCGCGATGTTGCGGTGAACGAAGAAATCACCATGGGCCGCGCCAAAAATGCTGAGCCCGTTTACGCGGCTGTCACAGCAAGAAATTAGAAGCGCCATAGGGTGTTGGCCCTCATCAGCAAGCTGACGGTACTTGGCGGCATTGATGGGCAGGGTGGTCTCGGTCCAGCTGCGGTAGCGGGCTACAAGATCGTCAGGAAGAGGCTTGGCGCGGTGCATTTCTCAGGCCGTTGGTTAGGTCTCAGTTACAGCTTTGAGTGTGAGATTGCATCAAATTCGTCGCAAGGGAAGTGGCTCGGTTAACTTCTCTTAAGGATGTTGCGTGCCATATCGTCGGCATGTCGTGGGGGCGACAGCTAAAGGGTGAGAGAAATGGAGAACGTGATTGTCCTCGCGCATGACGAGGCCGTTCGCATGGATGGGCAAGCTATCAGTGCATTGACCGCACAATTGGGAGAGGCAGGCGCCGAAGGCGTTATAAACAAGGCCATGGAGGAGGTGGCCAATCGTCTCTCTCTCATAGAGCGGTGTTACTACAAGCAAGAGACCGATGTGCTCAGGAAGTCGGCCAAAGGTCTGATCAGCATTGCTGAGCAGATCGGGTTGATGGAATTGGCCGTGTCTGCGCAGGCCGTCGCCGATTGCGCAGAACAGGACGACAAGGTCGCGCTTGCCGCTGTGGTGAACCGTTTGGTCCGCATGGGCGATAGATCGCTCACCGCTGTTTGGGATATTTCTGACATCTCGAACTTCTGAGCATGTGAAGGGGACGCCTTGCATCGTTAGGCTCGCCGGTTAGGGTGGGCGCAGGCGTCCCCGATCATGTAGGTTTCCGATGACTTTATCCTTTGCCGCGCGTTCTGATGCGACGGTTGCCGTCGATCTCGTGGATCCGGACGGTTTTGAGACGTGGGCGAATACGCTTGACCCGGCGCAAGGCGCTTGGGTCGCGGCGCAGGGTTTTGTGGGCCAACTTGGGCAGACCCTCGCCATTCCCGGCCCAGACGGCGTCGCGAGCGCAGCAATCGGGCTTGGTTCGGAATCTGCGCGGTCCAGAAGACGCGATGGTGCCCTTGTGGGTGTCGCGTCGCTTCCTGCCGGTGTCTACGAAATCAGGTCTGTGCCCGAGGATGCAGACCTCACCAATTTTGCGCTGGGATGGCTTTTGGCGAGCTATCGATTTGATCGATATGCAGACCAGACGTTCCCCAAGGCTGAACTGGTCGCCCCGGAAGGCATTGATGCCGCGCGTGTCGAGGCCATCGCGCAAGGCGAAGCGCTGACGCGCGATCTGATCAATACGCCTTCATCCGATATGGGCCCTGTGGAGCTCGAAGCCGCGACCTGCGCCTTGGCGGACGCCTTTGGTGCCTCGGTGGAAGTGACGCTTGATGGGCAACTCCTCGAGCAGAATTTCCCGATGATCCATGCCGTGGGTCGTGCCTCTGACCGCCGCCCGCGCTTGCTTGATCTGCGCTGGGGGGATTCTGGACCGCGGCTGACTTTGGTCGGCAAGGGCGTTTGCTTCGACACGGGCGGGCTCAACATCAAGCCCGGGGGATCCATGGGCCTGATGAAGAAGGATATGGGTGGTGCTGCCACGGTGCTGGGCCTAGCACGCATGATCATGGCGCAGAAACTACCCGTGCAGCTGCGCGTTTTGATCCCAGCAGTGGAGAATTCGATCAGCGGCTCGGCCTTCCGCCCGCAGGACGTGCTGACCAGCCGAAAAGGTCTGACGGTCGAGATCAACAATACGGACGCAGAAGGCCGCCTCGTACTCGCCGATGCACTGACGCTGGCAGAGGAAGAAGGGCCTGACGTGCTGATCTCTATGGCGACACTGACTGGTGCGGCGCGCGTGGCTGTGGGGCCGGATTTGGCACCTTACTACACCGATGACGCGGGCCTTGCTGCAGCGTTGGAGGCCGGGGCGCAGGCGGCGTCTGATCCGGTTTGGCGGATGCCATTCCACGCCCCCTACGAGGCGATGATCGAGCCGGGGATCGCCGATCTCGACAATGCGCCCTCTGGTGGTTTTGCGGGGTCAATCACGGCCGCCTTGTTCTTGCGTCGGTTCGCCTCTGAGGCGCCTCGATACATGCATTTCGACATCTACGGCTGGCAACCTGCGTCGACGCCAACCCGCCCAAAGGGCGGCGTAGGCCAAGGTGCGCGCGCGCTTTTTGAGGCGTTGCCAGAGATGCTGGGCCTGTGACCCAAGACCGTCGGACTTGGCGCGCAAACGACCGCGTCGCCCATCCTGACATCGCCGCTGAAACGGGTATCGCGGCGGTCCGGCCCGCCCTGAGGCGGGTCTTGCCGCCAGTCGTGAACTTGTGTGCTGCTCCTGCAGGGGCGCGCGACAAACAGCTTGTTCGAGGCGCCGCCTTCGAGGTGCTCGAAGACCGTGATGGGTGGTCTTTCGGGACCGATCTGTCGGATGGCTACGTTGGCTATCTGCCAACTGCGGTTCTTGCCGAACGCGAGGGAGATTTTCGCCCCGTCGTGGTGCGCGCAGCCCATGTCTACCAAGAACCCGACTTCAAATCCCCGGACATGGCGTTGCTTCCCTTTGGAGCGCTGGTGGCCGTCGAAGAAGAGAAAGATGGTTATCTGCGCGTCGAAGACGGGTGGATGATGGCGCAGCACCTTGGCCCCCAGGAGGCTCCGACCGATTGGGTCTCCGTCGCAGAGAGCTTTCTGGGCACACCGTATCTCTGGGGCGGCAATTCAAGTTTTGGCATAGATTGCTCCGGTCTCGTCCAAGTGGCGCGTCATGCCGCCGGGGTTTCGGCGCCGCGCGATAGCGACATGCAGGAAGCGGCGTTTCCTGCGGCTAGTGGTTCTCCGAAACGGGGCGATTTGGTGTTCTGGAAGGGCCATGTTGGGATCATGGCGAGCGATACGGATCTGCTGCACGCCAACGCGCATCACATGATGGTGGCACGGGAACCTTTTGCAGAGGCCAAGGCCCGGATCGGGGAACGAGAGTTTGGTGCGGTCACGAAGATCGCGCGGCCCTAGTCGACGGCGCGTATGAGCTTGCGCTCGAGGATCCGCAGAACGGACTTCAGATCATGTCCCCGTTTGAGCACCTGACCTTCCGCGCCAATGACCGCGTACATACCTTGTTTTGCCCGCAGTTTGGGGCGCTTTTCGATGCGGTAGAGCGGATGTTCAGCCGTGCGCCTGAAGACCGAGAAGACAGCGACGTCTCGTAGAGTTGAGATGCCGTAGTCGCGCCATTCGCCCGCGGCGACCATGCGACCATAGAGAGATAGGATCAGGCCAAGCTCGCTGCGATGAAAAGCGACTTGCTCGGGCAGGCGAAAGGGGGCGGGCTGCATGTTCATGCTGTCAGAGTTGCTTCCTCAGGCCGCGAAATCAACCCTGTCGAATTCTTGCCCACAAATGGCCCGTGAAGTTTCATGCTGCGGTCGTTTCGGCGCCATGGGGCGGCGTCACTACAGGCGAGCAACGCAGAGTGCCCCGGGGGGCCGGTAACTTGCCCCCACCCAAATCGGTCAACCGGGGTACTCTGCCGCGCCTTCCATCTCGGTTGGTGCGCTAGAGGGCCGGCTTGGGGCAAGTCGGCCCTTCTTGCGTTTTTCACTTTGCCAGAGGTTCGTGGGTGTTTCGATAGCGGCCCACCCGCCTCCCTTCTGCGCCTCTCAGGCTTGAACCATAGGGGGCGCGCTGCGCGCGTGGAGCTCTGCTGTGAATCTCGCTTGGTTGTGAGGTGGGGACCCTCCGGGGGAAGTATGAAGCACAGAGAAGCCGCTTGTTTTCTTTGCGCTTTGTACTTCGGGGAGCTCGAGGGGCTGGCCCCTCGACATCGCCGTCAGGCGAACTGGCCGTGGCAGAACCAACCGCCTGTTTGTGCACCACCATGAGCAAAGTAGAGCCAGAGGCGCACGCCTTCATGGGTGTCTACCTGCCAGTAGTCGCGCGTGCCGGTACGCCAAGGCCGTTCATCAAGCCACCATTCTGGCGCGATGCGTTCTGGCCCGCGCGCGGCTTTGGTGGTCATCCAGCGGCCGCGCCATTTGAAGCTGGCCGGGAGGGAAGGTGCCTCTGGGGCTTCCACGAGTTCCACGGGAAAGAGGGTCAGGGGCCTTGGGGGTGTGTCGCGGGGCCAATCTGTAGCTGGTTCTGAGAAGGCAGCGGCGAGGGTGAGGGCTGACTTTTCGGGAATATGGGACGAGGCCGGGTGGCGGCGGGTGATCGCTTCGAGGCCGATGCGGGCGCCGAGGCGGCCGATGAGGTCATCGATCTCGTTCACTTGTTCAGGCGCTTTGGTGCCGTGTAGGCGGCGGTGTTGTTCGGGGCGGATCGGTTCGTGCACTGGGGCCAGGAGGCGGAGCATGTCGATGCCGAAGCCCGCATCGATCTCAGCGATCTTCATGTTGAGCAGCGGGCGCATTCGGTCCGGTTGCGCGGAGGGCCGCGCGAGGCCCACTTCGATGATTTGCGAGGTGCCATCGGCGCGGTGTGCCTCCAGACGAAGTCGTCTCGCACCTCGGCCTGCATCAGCGAGGCGTTTGGCCAGGGTGGGGAGCATTTTGTCCACGGCCGCGACGACGTCGTCTTCGAGGCCGATGGGTTCGGGGAGGGTGAGACGGCAGGAGAAGGTTTGGGGCGGCCGCGCGGGGCTGATCGGTTCGCTCAACAGGCCCAAGGCCTGA
Source organism: Pseudomonadota bacterium (assembly GCA_038527425.1). Classification (GTDB taxonomy): domain Bacteria; phylum Pseudomonadota; class Alphaproteobacteria; order Rhodobacterales; family Rhodobacteraceae; genus Shimia_B. The sequence goes on along the minus strand of JBCBFV010000026.1, from coordinate 8,152 downwards.
TCGAGGCGCTGGCCGAGCTCTTGTCCGTAGCGGCGGATCAGAGGGGGCCGGGGTTGGTTCAGGAGGTCTTCGATGCGGCGCAGGCCCACGCGGTTGAGCTCGGTCACCGTTTGATCGGGCAGGCGCAGGGCTGCCACGGGCAGGGTGGAGAGGGCACTGCGGCTCTGGCCGGGGGCGGCGATGCGGGCTTGGCGGGCGCGCAGGGTCACGACTTTTGGCGCGGGTCCGCCCTTTTCCCAGTTGCGGCGTTTCACGGCGCGCGATCTTGTGGCGTAGGCCTCTTGATCGATGGCATCGCCAGAACGCGTGGCGCCGACCCCTTGGCCTGCGTAGCGCGCCAGGGCCCAGGCCGCGCCGGGGGTGTCGGCGATCCCGAGTTGCACAGTCAGGCGGAGGCGGGCGCAATCGGATTCTACGAGCTCGGCTACGCCGTCCTCTCCACCAAAGAGGTGGGCGGCGCCGGTCAGGTCGATGAAGAGGCCGTCAGCTCCGGATTGGCTGACCCAGGGGGAGAACTTGCCTGCCCAGCGTTGAAGGTGCCCCAGAAAGGCCCGGTCCGCAGGCGCGTGTTCGCGTTCGGTGATCAGGCCCGGGCACATGGCCAGCGCATCGCGGAGCGGTTGGCCGTTGCTGAGCCCTTGGGCGGAGGCTTCCTCGGACAGGGAGGACAAAAGCTGCAGATTGCCTGTCTCTCGCACAACTGCGAGGGGGGCAGTGATGGTGCCGCGTGCACGTCTGAGAACACGTTCCGCGCTGAGACGCGGGAACCAGAGCGCGAGGATGCGCCGTGTCGATCTCTCGAACATGTTCTGCATTTGTTCACACTGTTCGATTCCCTGTTGGGAGTCGAGTCCGCGGCGTCGCGATCTTCAGCCGCAGTAGACGCGGATCACAATATCTTCGCTGGAAAGCTCAATGTTGAGCCGGTTGGCAATGAACTCGAGCGTCACGGCTTGGTTCGGGCGGATGACCCTCACCGGCCCGAGAATTTCGATCTCGAGGAGGTCGTCGCTGCTCAGGCCCACAAGGCGTTGGAATTCATCCGCGCGGCACGTGACCTCATCGGCTGCAGGCTGTGTGACGATCAGCCGTTGGCCCTGCGGCGCAGACACAGGTGGGGGGGCGCAAGCTGCGAGGGCGAGGAGCAAGAGGGGGACAAGACGGTACATAACCGCTCTTTGATTCATGCAGCGCCCATGCGCAAGAGCATTGCAATGCGCGCAGGCCTGCGCCACGCTCCCACAAAAGACGACAGGGAGAAGTAATTATGCGCACGCGTGCCGCTGTAGCCATTGCTGCAGGAAAGCCATTGGAAGTGATGGATGTGAACCTGGAGGGCCCGAAGGCGGGTGAGGTTCTCGTCGAGATCAAGGCCACTGGCATTTGCCACACTGATGAATTCACGCTGTCGGGTGCTGACCCGGAAGGCATGTTCCCGGCGATCCTGGGCCATGAAGGCGCGGGCGTTGTTGTGGAGGTGGGTCCCGGTGTCACCTCGCTGAAGCCCGGCGATCACGTGATCCCGCTTTATACGCCTGAGTGTCGGGAGTGCGATTACTGTCTCAATCCGAAGACGAACCTGTGCCAGTCGATCCGAACGACGCAGGGTGCGGGTGTGATGCCTGATGGTACCTCGCGCTTCTCCACGTTGGATGGGGATCCAATCCTGCACTACATGGGCTGCTCGACGTTTGCGAACCACACGGTGCTGCCGGAGATTGCTTTGGCGAAGGTCCGTGAGGACGCGCCGTTTGACAAGATTTGCTACATTGGTTGCGGTGTGACAACAGGCATCGGTGCCGTCATCAATACGGCCAAAGTGGAGATCGGGTCGCGCTGCGTGGTCTTCGGCCTCGGTGGTATCGGGCTCAACGTGATCCAGGGTCTGCGCCTTGCGGGCTGTGACCAGATCGTTGGCGTCGACATTAACGATTCCAAGAAATCCATGGCCGAGCGGTTCGGCATGACGGACTTCGTGAACCCCAAAGAGGTCGAAGGTGACCTGGTGCCTTATCTCGTGGATCTCACGGGCGGCGGCGCAGATTACTCCTTCGATGCCACCGGCAATGTGAGCGTCATGCGGGACGCGCTTGAGTGTGCGCACAAGGGTTGGGGCGAGAGCGTCATCATCGGTGTGGCACCTGCGGGTGCGGAGATCTCCACCCGTCCATTCCAGTTGGTGACGGGTCGCGTTTGGCGTGGCACGGCCTTCGGGGGAGCGCGCGGGCGGACTGATGTGCCGAAGATCGTTGATTGGTACATGGAAGGTAAGATCGAGATCGATCCGATGATCACGCACACGATGGGCCTTGATGACATCAACAAGGGTTTCGACCTGATGCACGAGGGCAAGTCGATCCGCGCGGTCGTGACTTACTAAGGGGCGCTGGACGCTCTGTTCCTGCGCGCGCCTTGCGGCGTGCTCGAAAGGCGCCCGCCCACCGACCCGGGGGACGCGCCACAAGAGGAGGGAGCGCCATGACGCATCCAGCATTGAGACCTAAGTCCGTGGCGATGGTCACGGGCGGCGCTTCGGGCATTGGGCTTGCGGCATCCGCTGCCTATGCTGCCATGGGCATGCGTGTCGTTGTGGTGGATCGCGACGAGGACAAGCTAGCCGCGGCAGACGGGGCGTTGCGGGCTGCTGGTGCGGCGGATGTGATGGTGGCTGCGGTCGATGTCTCAGACCGGGGGCAGCTCGTGGCCCTGGAGGCGCGCGTGGCCGATGCCTTTGGCGGCGTCGATATCCTGATGAATAACGCGGGTGTCGGGATCAGGTCGAACATCACCGGGCCGCTTGAGGCCTGGGAGGCAACGCTTGGGATCAACCTTTGGGGCCCTATTCACGCGACGCAGGTCTTTGCGCCGCGCATGATTGAGCGGGGGCGCCCGGGGGCCATCGTCAACACGGGCTCGAAGCAGGGGATCACGACCCCGCCGGGCAACCCGGCTTACAATGTTTCGAAATCAGCTCTGAAGACCTTCACGGAGGCCTTGGCCCATCAGCTTCGAAACACGGAAGGGGCCCAGCTGACCGCGCATCTTTTGGTCCCTGGATTCGTGCATACGCCAATGATTGGCATGGCCGAAAAGCACCCGTCCGCTTGGACCGTGGAGCAGACGGTGGAGTTTTTCCTAGAGAGCCTCGGCCGAGGCGATTTCTACATCCTGTGCCCGGACAATGACGTGCCGCGGCCCCTGGATGAGAAGCGCATTGCCTGGGCGGTGGGAGATATTATCGAGAACCGGCCTGCGCTGAGCCGGTGGCATCCCGATTATGAGGCCGCATTTGCAGCCCATATTGCGGGTGAGGATTAAGCGGCAGAAGTGCCGTAGCGCGCCAAAAACATCTTCACGGCTTCAGAGACGACATACTCACGCTCCTCAGCGGTGATCTCATCGCGGATATGAAGCATGGTCAGCGGGAAGATATGCGCGCGGCAAAGTTCAGCGAACTGATGTGAGGCGAGGATCTTGTCCTCGATCTTGAGCTCGCCTCGTTCTTCGGCTGCTTCGAAATAGGGCACGAGTTCGCGTTCGATGAGGCCGGGGCCTGCATCGAAGAAGCGCTGTCCGAGCTCTTTGAATTTACCGCTTTCGGCAATCGACATGCGATAGGTCTGTTGGCCAAATTCGCTGAGGAAGATGTCGATCAGGATGCGGCCTGCGACGGGGAGAACCTTCTCAGGTGCGCAGGTTTTGTCGATGAAAGCTTCGGCCGCTTTCGCGCGGCCTTCGCACTCGCGCTTCATGACTTCCACGAAGAGCAAACGCTTGTCGGGAAAGTAGGAATAGAGTGTGGCCTTGGACACGCCAGCGCGTCGAGCAATTTCATCCACAGAGGCGCGTTCGTAGCCTTCGGTCATGAAGATCTCGGTCGCGCCTTCCACGACCTGATCGAACTTCCGACCTTTGCGGATTTCAGTATTTCCGTCTGGCATGCGTTCTCCCCTGCCGGAACTGTATAAACGTGGGAGTTCAGTTCCGGCAAGAGAGTGCCCGGAGGTCCGGGACGTGCTCACTTATCCTCGGGAAGAAGGATCAGCGGCTGAGCCGGCCCTTGAGTGGAGGTGCTAGGCGCGGGCTCCGGGAAGGTCAGGGTCGGGAACTGCGGGTCGATCATGAGTGCAGACGCGCTGGCAGCGGTGAGCGACAGGATGAGGGCGGTTGCGAGGGTCTTCATGGGTGTAATCCTTGCGTGCGTTGGTCGGTTTTGAACTGAACCGTTCGGTTCATAACTCGAATATGAACTTTCGAGTTCAGTTTTCAAGAGATAAAATGAACTGATGAGTTCATTTTCTTCCAAGTTGCTGATTTCGAGGCCTCTTGCCGTGCCCTGTTTGCGCCTTTACCGAGAGGCATGGTCGAGATTTTTCTGAAGACATTGCCGTTTTTCGCGCTGATCGGCCTGGGCTATATGGCTGGCCGTACGAAGTTCTTCAGCGAAGAAGCGACCGGCTATCTGACGAAGTTTGTCTTCTACTTCGCGCTCTCAGCGATGCTCTTTCGATTCTCGGCGACGCTTGATGTCGCCGATATATTCAGCTGGCCATTTGTGTTTGCTTATCTCTGGGGAACGTTGCTGGTCTATTTGTTGGCCACGGCTCTGGGCTTTCTGCGAGGCGCGAAAGTTGAGGAGATCGCCGTCGAGGCCCAAGTCGCTGTCATCGGCAATGTGGGTTTCCTTGGCATCCCCATGCTTGTCCTCTTGATGGGCGATCAAGCCATCGGTCCGGTCATGATGGTCCTGGCGGTCGATCTCATTTTCTTCGGCTCGCTGATTGTGATCCTGATCACAGGCTCACGCGATGGGCGTATGTCGCTTGGCATCCTGCGCACAGTCGGTGTCGGGTTGATCTCGAACCCCATGATTGTGTCGATATCGCTGGGCCTTCTATGGGCGTCCACCGGCTTTCCAATTCCCGGGCCCTTGGAAGAGACGGTTGTCATTCTGGGGTCGGCGGCCACACCGGGGGCTCTCTTTGCAATCGGCGCGTCACTGGCGACGAAGGCCGTCTCAAAGTTGGCTGTCACCGGATACCTGAGTTTCTTCAAACTGGTCGTGCATCCCGCAGCAGTGGCCTATGCGGCGCTCGTTCTCTTTGACGTTGATCCATATGCCGCCGGCGTGATGATCGCTGCCGCCTCGCTGCCTGTGGCAGGCAATGTCTTCATCCTCGCACAACACTATGGGGTTGCCCCGGCGCGGGTATCGGCCTCAATCTTAATCTCAACAGCGATCTCAGTGGTGACGGTGTCTCTGGTCATCGGCTGGGTTGCCAACTTTGCCTTGTAGGAGGGCGCAATGGAAACGGTATCCGAGAACGCAAGTTTTGGCGGAGTTCAGGGTGTCTATACCCATGCCTCCGAGGCCTGTGCATGTGACATGACCTTTGGCCTCTTCCTGCCGCAAGAAGCCAAGCGCGGCCCGGTGCCGGTGCTTTGGTACCTCAGCGGCCTCACCTGCACCCACGCAAACGCGATGGAGAAAGCGGGCGCCCAGGCTTGGGCAGCGCAAGCGGGGATCGCGCTTGTCTTTCCCGATACCTCACCGCGCGGCGACGACGTAGCCGACGATGACGCCTATGACCTTGGCAAAGGCGCAGGCTTCTACGTCGATGCAACCGAGGCACCATGGTCCCCGCATTTCAAGATGTGGAGCTACATCAGCGAAGAGCTCCCCGCCGTCGTCGCGGACATGGGCTGCGACATGGAACGTCAGGGCATCACCGGTCACTCGATGGGTGGACACGGCGCGCTGACGATCGCCATGGGCAACTCCGGGCGCTTCAAGTCTGTCTCAGCCTTCGCGCCGATCTCCAACCCTTGTGAAAGTGATTGGGGCCAGAAGCAGCTGGGCGCATATCTCGGAGCCGATACGGCGGCATGGCAAAAGCACGATGCGACTGTGATGATGCGTGAAGGCGGGCTTGATGCGCCGCTCCTCATCGATACGGGCACCAAGGATCAGTTCATTGACCTTCTCATGCCTGAGGCTTTCGCCGCAGCTGTAGCCGAGCGCCGCCAGGAGGCCGTTCTCAGGCTGCAACCAGGCTATGATCACTCCTACTACTTCGTCTCTTCCTTCATGGCAGATCACATCGCCTTCCACGCCGAAGCGATGCACGGGTGATCTACGTCGACGCCGATGCCTGCCCGGTGAAGGCTGAAGTGGAGCGCGTGGCCACCCGCCACAAGCTCCGCGTGGCGATGGTGTCGAATGGGGGCATCCGCCCTTCACCCAATCCCCTGATCGAGATGGTTATCGTTCCCGATGGCCCCGACGAGGCAGACAAATGGATCGCAGAACGCGCAGGCGCCGGTGACGTCGTTGTGACCGGCGACATCCCACTGGCCGCGCGCGCCGTCGACGGCGGCGCCCACGTGCTCAAACCCAACGGCGAGGCGCTCACGGCCGCGAACGTGAAACAGGCCCTAGCGACACGGGATCTCATGACGGATCTGCGTGCAGCAGATCCCTTCCGGCAAGGCGGCGGACGCCCATTTTCAAAGGCTGACAGGAGCCGCTTCCTCGACACGCTGGAGCGTTTGATTAGGCAGGCGGCGCGCTCAATCTGATCCTGTGAAGCGGCGCGCGAGAGACGCCCAAAGGCGCTAAAACCTGATCACGCAGCGCTCTCAAAAGTGTCACCAAAACTTGACAATCGACTGACAGCATTCTGAACTAGAACCGTCCGCATGTGTAATTTTGTGCCTTTGTGGGGCGCCTTGCTGCGTCGGAGTGCTCGCTTTTGCGAGCATCTGCTCCAAGTCCTCGCTGCAGTGCCCTCATTTGTAATGCCATGCCAGACAATCAGCTTGACCCAACGACCCTAGACCTTTCGCGCCGCAGTGCTGCGGCCCTGAATGCAGACCCTCATGCAGACTGGAAGGACCGCTGGATGGCGGCCGCTGAGGCGGGCCTTCTAAGCTTTACCATGCCCAAGTCAGCAGGCGGGCAGGGCGCTACGGCGCGAGAGCACGTTCACGCGATGATGGAGCTCGGCCGGCTTGTTGCCGACAATGGCCTGACGCAGGGGCTCGGCACACATGTCTGGACGGTTCAGCAACCTTTGGTGGCCTTTGGCACCACCGCTCAGCAGGACACCTATCTGCCTGACCTTTGCGCTGGCCGCCGTATCGGCGCCTATGCCTTGACCGAGCCGGGATCGGGTTCGGACGCGATGGGTCTCGCGACCCGGGCTGACCGGACAGAAGACGGCTACGTCCTGAACGGCGAGAAGACCTACATCGGGATGGGGCCGTGCTTTGACATGGCGCTCGTCTTTGCGTCGACGGCGCCCGAGAAGAAGGCCTGGGGTGTTTCGGTCTTTCTGGTCCACGGGGACGATCCTGGCATTACCCGCGAGCCAGCGCAGGAGAAGCTCGGCCTCAAAACGCTGCCAATGGGCAAGGTCACCTTCGAGAACTGTCACATCCCGGCGGATCGTCGGTTGGGGCCAGAAGGCGCAGGCGCGCGGATCTTCCAGGCGACCCTCGATTGGGAGAGGGCCTTCATCCTCGCCGCCCATGTCGGTGCCATGGCGCGCCAGCTGGACGACAGCGCGCGTTTCGCAAAGACGCGGCACACCTTCGGCAAACCAATCTTGGAACATCAGTCGGTCTCGAACCGCCTGGCGGACATGGCGATCCGGCACAAAACCGCGCGGCTCATCCTGCTGGATGCAGCCGACAAATACGACGCTGGCGTGCTGACCTCAGACCTCGCGGCAATGACTAACCTCCACATCTCAGAAGGCTTTCTGGCCTCGAGCATTGACTCGATGAGGAACTTCGGCGGCGCGGGCTACCTCGCCAGCGCCCAGGTCGGGGCTGACATCACAGATGCGTTAGGGGGTGTGATCTATTCCGGAACCTCGGACGTAGAAAAACAAATTGTCGCCAAAATGACGGCGCAGAAGGCGGGGAGAGACGAATGACGACTAGCAAGGCCAGAGCGCTCTGGGCCTATGCCCTCAGTGTCATTGTGGGTGTGCTTTTCGCTGCCCAAGCCTCCGCGCACAGCTTCAACGAGAGCTATGTGTATTTCGATGTGACCGAGACAACTTTGTCCGGCCGCGTTGAGGTTGGCATGGTCGACCTCGCCAAATTCACCGCTCGCGACCCCGATGTGCACGAGCCCATCAGCAAA
>JBCBFV010000025.1:0-16412 GCA_038527425.1 Pseudomonadota bacterium | reverse complement strand
GATGGTGGACTTAGCAGCTGTAGTACAGCGCGAATTCCATCGGGTGAGGCGTGTGCTCGTACGCCGTGACCTCTTCCATCTTGAGCTCCATGTAGCCCTCGATCTGGTCTTTGGTGAACACGTCGCCTTCGAGGAGGAAGTCCATGTCGGCTTCCAGCTCTTCAAGCGCCTCACGCAGCGAGCCGCAGACCGTTGGGATCTCTGCGAGCTCTTCTGGCGGAAGGTCGTAGAGGTCCTTGTCGGACGGATCGCCGGGATCGATCTTGTTCTTGATGCCGTCGAGGCCTGCCATGAGCAGAGCCGCGAAGCAGAGGTACGGGTTCGCGGACGGATCCGGGAAACGTGCCTCAACCCGCTTGGCTTTCGGGGACTCGGTCCACGGAATACGCACGCAGCCGGAGCGGTTACGGGCGGAGTACGCGCGCAGAACCGGAGCTTCGAAGCCCGGGATCAGACGCTTGTAGGAGTTCGTGGACGGGTTCGTAAAGGCGTTGAGCGCTTTCGCGTGCTTCAGGATGCCGCCGATGAAGTAGAGCGCTTCCTGGGACAGGTCCGCGTACTTGTCGCCTGCGAAGAGCGGCTTGCCGTCCTTCCAGATCGACATGTTCACGTGCATGCCCGTGCCATTGTCGCCCGCGATGGGCTTGGGCATGAACGTTGCCGACTTACCGTAGGCCTGTGCCACGTTGTGGATGACGTACTTGTACTTCTGAAGCTCGTCGCCCTGCTTGGTGAGGCTGTCAAAGATCAGGCCAAGCTCGTGCTGGCACGACGCCACCTCGTGGTGGTGCTTGTCGACCTTCATGCCGAGGCGCGCCATCGTGGAGAGCATCTCGGAGCGGATGTCCTGGCCGTCATCGGTGGGGGGCACGGGGAAGTAGCCGCCCTTGACGCCCGGACGATGGCCCATGTTGCCCATCTCGTACTCGGTGTCGGTGTTCCAGGAGGCGTCGATCGCGTCGACCTCGTAGGACACTTTGTTCATTGCGGTCGAGTAGCGCACGTTGTCGAAGAGGAAGAATTCCGCTTCCGGGCCGAAGTAGGCCACGTCGCCGATGCCGGAGGACTTGAGGTAGGCTTCTGCCTTCTCTGCCGTGCCGCGCGGGTCACGCTCGTAGCTCTCGCCCGTGTCGGGCTCGACAATGGAGCAGTGGATGCAGATCGTCTTCTCAGCGAAGAACGGGTCCACATAGGCGCTCTCGGTGTCAGGCATCAGTTTCATGTCAGACTGGTCGATGGATTTCCAACCAGCGATGGAGGAACCGTCGAACATGAAGCCTTCGTCGAGGAAGTCTTCGTCCACTTCGGTGGACATCACCGTCACGTGCTGCAGCTTGCCGCGCGGGTCCGTGAAACGGATATCGACATAGTCGGCGCCTTCATCCGCAATGAGTTTGAGAACAGCTTCTTTGCTCATGTAGTGGTCACCCCTGTCTTGAGCTCTTGGATTAGATTGCGTCTTCGCCGGTCTCACCGGTGCGAATACGAATGGCTTGCGCGATGTCGGAGACAAAGATCTTGCCGTCGCCGATCTTGTCGGTCTTGGCGGCAGCGACGATCGCGTCGATGGCGGTGTCGAGTTGGTCGTCAGCGAGGACCACTTCGATTTTTACCTTGGGGAGGAAATCCACGACGTATTCTGCGCCGCGGTAGAGTTCCGTGTGGCCTTTTTGGCGCCCGAAGCCTTTCACTTCGACGACGGACAGGCCCTGAATGCCCACTTCCTGAAGCGCTTCTTTCACTTCGTCGAGCTTGAAAGGCTTGATGATCGCTTCAATCTTTTTCATGTTTTGCGGGCTCCCCGAGTTCGCGGCTTTTGTGCGCCTAGACCATGTTCAAACGCACCCCACAATTCGCGAGCGATCTGGCGTGTCGCAGCGCTGAGCATAAGTAGGGCCGTCGCTCAATAAATACGCTGTATGCACAAAAAGTAAGCAGAAGTGAATCGATTTTGGCTGAAGATTTGAACGTTGCCATAGGCGCTGCTCAAATGCGCGCCATTGAGGAGGCCGCAATGGCCTCTGGCGCGGCCAAGGGAATCGATTTGATGGAGCGCGCGGGCGCCTCAGTCGTCGAAGCGGTCTTTGAGAAATGGCCCGCGTTTTCGACGGGCGCCCATCGGGCCGTCGTGCTCTGCGGACCAGGCAACAACGGTGGCGACGGCTTTGTCATCGCACGCCTGCTGCGAGCGGCTGGGTGGCAGGTCGATGTATTTCTGTGGGGCGGGGCGGCCAAATTGCCTCCGGACGCCCGCGCGAACTTTGAACGGTTCGCGGACGTGCAACCCCTGCCTGAGGCAATAGAGGCCTTCAAAGATGCCGCGTCGCACTTCCCCGACTTGCGCCGCGACCCCGCGAATGAGGCGCTGCCGCCGTTCCTAGTCGTCGACGCTCTCTTTGGGATCGGTCTCAAGCGACCCTTGCCGGACATTGAGGGCTTGGCGTGGCACTGGGACTACCTGACCAATTTTCCCGATCTGAATGCGTCGCGCATCGTGGCGGTGGATGTACCAAGCGGCCTCGATGCCGATACGGGCGAGGTCGTCGGCGGTGCGACACCGACCAACATTCTGGCGGCGCATCTGACAGTGACGTTTCATCGACCCAAGCCCGCGCATCTCACTGATGCAGGGCGCCGGTTTTGCGGCGACGTAGTGGTGAAGGACATCGGGCTTTGAAAGAAGAGTATCGTCAGATGCTCGCGAAGACGGGCGCCGCGCACAAGTACGATCACGGCCACGCTCTGGTGCTTACTGGTGGTGCGGCGGCTACCGGAGCTGCTCGCCTCGCAGCGCGTGGGGCATTGAGAGCAGGGGCCGGGCTTGTCACGCTCGGGGCCCCGGGCGCCGCATTGATGGAATGCGCCATGCACTCGACGGCGGTGATGGTGCGGCGCTGCGATGGGGCGGAGGGCCTCGGCGCCGTTTTGGAAGACCCGCGCATCAATGCCCTTTGCCTTGGGCCGGGCATGGGGATCGATCGAGCGGCTCAGGCGCTTCCCACAGCCCTCGACCATGCACGGAAGGCGACGTCTTCAGGCTGTGTCTTGGACGCCGATGCGTTGACGGCCCTCGCAGGGGCGCCTCTTTCGCTGCACGACCGTGTGGTGCTGACGCCCCATGGCGGTGAGTTCAGGCGCATGTTTCCCGACCTCGCCCAGGATGACGACGGCGTGGCACAGGCCTCGCGCCAATGCAGTGCGATCGTGCTGCTGAAAGGGGCGCGGACGGTCATTGCCTCGCCCGGTGGTCAGCTGGCCAGCGTCGAGGCCAAAGCCCCCTGGCTTGCCACGGCGGGCTCAGGCGATGTGCTTGCTGGCATCATCACAGGGCTTATCGCGCGGGGATGCCCACCCTTTGATGCCGCCGTGTTGGGAGCAGATCTTCATGGCGCAGCAGCGCGTGCCTTTGGGCCGGGGCTCATCGCCGAGGATATCCCAGAGATGTTGCCCAAGGTTTTTGCGAAGCTGTCGCTTTAAGCGATGTCGAAGGTCTCGGTATGGGCGAAGAGCTCCAGACCACCTGCATAGACGGTGTGTTGGGCGTCGAACCCAATCCGATAAAGGCGCAGCGAACGTGGCCCCACTCGTCGAATGTATTCGCCGTCCACGAGGCGCCAGGCCGGGACGCCCACGACGTTCGCGCCATAAAGCGCTTTTGCCCGCCAATCGCGGAGCAGGAGGTGCTGTCCCTCTGGCAAGACGAGACGGCTTTCAGGCTTGGCAAAACCAAGCGCATCTGCGGCGATAACGACCGCGTTCGTCGTCACATACGTCGCATCGACCCAAGTCACGGCTTTCATGCCGCCGTCGCGAGTGATGACGCGGTCGCCCTTTGAGAGGTGCTCGACCGGCAAGAGACCGTCTGCTGTCACGATCTCTGTCCCGGACGCGAATCCGGAAAGTTTCGTCTGCAACGCCATCACGGGCGGCTTGCCTTGACGCAGGACCGTTTTCGGTTCCATCAGCGCCTCTTGTTCGTTTTTCTGCTCTTATGGGACCTGAGATAGATTAATGGCTTATTTATGTCTTCAGAAAATTATCTGTTTCGCGTCGATGGTTCGCTTTCGGCTCGCATCGGGGCCGGGGCTGCGCTAAAGGGCGCGCAAGTGCGGATGTGGCGGAACTGGTAGACGCACCAGATTTAGGTTCTGGCGCCGCGAGGCGTGGAGGTTCGAGTCCTCTCATCCGCACCACTCATTCATTGGAATACGGACGTTTTCGCGGGCAACGCGACGCTCATAGTGCTCGCCCAAGCAGCTAGGGCAGGATCAGCAGCCAGAGCCAGATCGACAGGATAGACAGCGCTGTGGCGACGAGAACGCTCGTGGCGGCGACGCGCTTTCCCACACCGTACATGTTGGCGAAGATGAAGGCGTTCACGCCGGGCGCCATGGCGCCTGTGAGAACCGCCGCCCGAAGCCCGTCCCGTGGCACTTCAAAGAGGTGTGCGAGCCCGAATGTCATCGCTGGATGCAAGAGCAGTGAGATCCCGCACATATAGAGCACGATCCTCAGGTCGCCTTCGGGCCGGTAGGTATAGAGCACGCCGCCCAATCCGAAGAGCGCTGTCGGAAGTGCGGCGCTGGCGATAATGGAGGCGGCGTCAAGCACGGGTTTGGGCAGCGTGATGCCGGAAAGGTTGACCACGAAACCCAGCGCAATGGCTAGGATCAGGGCATTTCGGAACATCGCCGAGAAGGCAGCGCGTGCAATGCCAAGCGGCCCCTTGCTGTCTGCGCGCACGATCTCCATGACCGTGATGCCCAGCCCGTAGCAAAAGGGGGCATGGATTGCGATGATGGTGAATGTAGAGGCAAGCACATCCGTCCCATAGGCGCGTTCTGTGATTGGGATGCCGAGCAGGACAGAGTTCGAGAAGAGGCCGATGAAGCCAATAGCCACGCTGTCTTCCCATGGTCTGCCAAAAAGGAGGCGGGCGCCAAAGAGGCCAGCGAGGAAGCCCGTGGTAGCACCAGCGTAAAAGCTGAAGAGCAACGTGGGGCTCATGCTTTGCCCGAGATCAAGCGTTGAGATCGCTTGAAAGAGCAGGACGGGGATTGCGAAGCGCTGCGAGAAAAGCGTTAGCGTCTCGACCGCCTTGTCGCTGAAATATCCAGTCCAAACAGCAATGTAGCCTGCGCCGATGACGACAAAGACGGGAAGGATGACCTCTAGCAGGGCTTCCATGTCATCCTTTCAGGCGCTGCGGGGCTGTTAGGGCGTCCGCAGGTTCAGGGGCGTGAGATCGTAAGGCCATCATGGGCTGGTGTTACGTGCTTCGGCGTTGAGGCGTCAGTCTCGGCGTAGTCGAGATCGACGTGCATATTCGTGATGACTGCTTGCTTGGGCGCCGCGCGCTCGATCCAGCCCAGCGTCTTTTCTAGATGCGCATGGCTGGGGTGCGGCGTCAGGCGCAGGGCATCAACGATCCAGGTGTCTAGGCCCTCGAGATGGGGCCAAGAGGCCTCCGGGATCTCAGAGGCATCGGGCAAATAGGCCACGTCGCCGGACCTGATGCCTTTAGACATGATCGACCCATGCTCCACGTCGAAGGGCGTAATGTCGATGCTCCCGCCGGGGCCGTCGACAGTCAGTGGGCCGTCAAAGGGATAGAGATCGAGGATCGGTGGGTAGGGGCTGCCCTCCGGTGCTTTGAAGGCGTAGCCGAAGCGTTTGAGCAGGTCGGCTTGCGTGTAATCATCCGCATAGACCGGCAGGCGCGCGCGCATGTTGAAGACGATCATGCGCAGGTCATCGATGCCGTGGACGTGGTCCGCATGAGAATGGGTATAGATCACCGCATCAATGCGCCCGACGTCTGCATCGAGCAGCTGTTCACGCATGTCGGGCGACGTATCGACGAGCACGGTCGTCACGCCCTCAGGGCCTTCCTGCTCAATCAGTAGGGAACAGCGGCGCCGACGGTTCTTCGGGTTCGACGGATCACACGCGCCCCATTGTCCACCAAGGCGTGGGACACCGCCGGACGAGCCGCAGCCGAGGATGGTGAAACGCCTCATGCAGCAGCCTTCCAGAACAAGCGGTCGAAATTCTCGGAGGTCTTGGCCGCGAAGTCTGCGTAGTCGAGGCCAAAGACCTCGGCGCCGACTTTCGCGGTATGTGCTGTATAAGCGGGTTCGTTTCGTTTGCCACGGAAAGGAGGCGGCGCGAGGTAGGGCGCGTCTGTTTCAACGAGCACACGGTCCACGGGCGCGGACGCAAAAATATCGCGTACTTCCTGAGACTTAGGGAATGCAGCTATCCCAGACATGCTGAGGTAGAAACCCAGATCGAGCGCCGTTTGCGCCAGCGCAGCGCCTGAAGAGAAGCAGTGCATCACGCAGGTATAGGCCCCCGCGGCGTGTTCCTCGCTGAGGATGCGCGCCATATCTTCGTCGGCGGCGCGGGAATGGATGATGAGGGGCAGCTTCGTCTGCCGCGCGGCCTCGATATGCAGGCGCAGGCTCTCTTGCTGGATGGCCGCGCTCTCAGAGGTGTAGTGATAGTCGAGGCCGGTCTCGCCAATACCTACGAATTTCGGATGCTGGGCGAGGGCGACCAGCTCCTCCACGGTGGCCATGGGTTCGTCCGCGGCATGCATGGGATGGGTTCCACCGGCCCAAAAGACGCCCTCGTGGGCCTCGGCGATCGCACGCACTTGGTCGACCAGGCGAAGGCGCGTGCAAATCGTCACCATACGTGTCACACCAGCTTCGGCTGCGCGGGCCACGAGCGCCGCCTCTTCGCCCTCGAAGTCGGGGAAATCGAGGTGGCAGTGACTGTCGACGATTTGAGGCTGCATGCTGATCTACCGAACGCCTTCTTCAAGTTTGAGGAGCGTATCGAAGATGAGGCCCGGGGGGTCAAGGTTGACGGCTGCCCCGCGCCGGGCACGTTCGGACAGCGTTTGCGCATGAGCGGCCCAGTTGCGCGCTGCATGAGCATTGGGGCTCAGTTTAAGCAGGGCGTCCGCCTCGCCCGGGGCCGCCGCCGGGCTGGGTGGCCCGGTGACACCGGTACGCGCAAGGCGCGATAGCGCCACGTCCAAAAGATCGAGGAGAAGCGTCAAACGCCCTTCATTCCCGCGTCCGCCAACGCTCTCGGAAAGCTTGCCTGCAAGCCCGCGGTCGAGCTGTGGCAAAGTGGAGATCAACTTCAGCAAGTCTGCGTAAAGCTTTGTACCCTCTTCGGTTTCCAGCCTGATGGCCGCGCCAGCAGAGCCGCTCGCAAGGGCTGTCAGTGCTTCAGGATCGGTAGCTGTGATCCCAGCTTGATCGAGTGCGGCTCCAAGGTCTGCGTCGGAAAGCGGCTCGCAGCGCAAGACCCGGCAGCGCGACCGGATTGTCGGCAAAAGCCGCGAGGGTTGGTGCGCGATCAAAAGGAGGATCGCATTCGCGGGCGGCTCCTCCAGCAGTTTGAGGATCGCGTTTGCCGCGTTCGGGTTCATCTCGTCAGCGGCGTCGACGATCACCACGCGGCGCCCACCATCCGCCGCTGACATGGCAAAAAAACCGCGCAGACGGCGGACATCTTCAATCCGGATCTCCCGCGACATGCGGCCCGTGGTTTCAACGACCGACCGCGTCAGGGAAAACAAACCCGGTTCCGCGCGAGCCGCCATCCGTCGCGCCACGGGATGCTCTGGGTCGATATCAAGCGTTGTGGGCGGGGGAGGTGCGCCGAAATGCCCACCGTCGTCCTGCGGCGGTGTCGCGATCAGAAAGCGGGCGAGTTTCCAGGCCAGTGTCGCTTTCCCGATGCCCTTGGGACCAGTGATCATCCAGCCATGATGCAAACGACCGGTGTTGAACGCATCAAGGAATGCGGCCTCCGCCGCGCTTTGGCCAAAAAGCTGCACGGCCTCCCGCGGGTGCGGGGCGCCTTCTAGCTTGTCTGGTTCCGGAAGGGCTTCATCAGCGCTCATAGGTGGCTGCGTATCAGCGCCTGCACCTCCTGTGCAATCACCTCTGGCGCTCTGTTACCGTCGATCAGGTGACAGCGTGCGTTTGCGGTGGCGAGCGCTTGGAACCCGTCGCGCAGCTTTTCCTGAAAGGGCAAGCCGAAGTCTTCGAACCGGTCTTCGCCGGAACGTCGGGCCAGACCGCGTTCCAACGCCTGGGCGGGATCCATATCGATCACGAGGGTCACATCCGGCTCGCGTCCGATCATCAGGGCGTGCAGCGTATCAACGGTCTGGCGCAGATCACCGCGGGTGGCACCCTGGTAGACGCGCGTGGAATCCGCAAAACGATCGGTGATGACGATATCGCCCCGTTCCAGTGCGGGCTCGATCAGCGTTTCCAAATGATCGCGACGCGCGGCCGTGAAGAGGAGGAGCTCCGTCTCCGCGCTCCAGCGGTCCGGATCACCCTCGACGAGGAGGCGCCGGATTTCTTCGGCGCCTGGCGAGCCCCCGGGCTCCCGCGTGCGAAGGACACTGTGCCCGTCTGCAGCCAACGCTTCTTCAAGAAGCCTCGCCTGCGTGGATTTGCCGGAGCCGTCTATGCCTTCGAAACTGACGAAGAGTCCGCCTTTGCCTGCGCTCACGCGCCGCCCTCCGCTTCACCGCCGGACAAGAACTGACGGCGCAGCGCCTCCGTGGCCGTACGAAGGCGCGGGACAAAGCCGCCCACGCCAATGCTTTCCGTGGCGATCAGCGGCGTGCGGGTGGGCGCAAAGCCCGGGATGTTGATCACGAGCTCGCCGATTTCCTGACCTTCTTCGATCGGGGCCTGAATGGGGCCGTCATAGCTGACATGGGCTTCGATATCGCCAGCGCCAATCGTGGGGATCAGCAGCACCACATCCTCGGCAGTCGTCAGCCCCACGCGGGTGTCATCGCCCATGTGGACGTTGGCTTCGGCGATGCGGTTGCCAGCCGGGGCCACGACCTTCTCGGCAAATTGGCGGAAGGCCCAATTGACGAGGCGCTCGCTCTCTTCAGCGCGGTCGGCCTGGGTTTCGAGACCGGTGACCACGAAGATGATACGGCGATCACCCTGCTTGGCCGATCCCACAAGGCCGTAACCTGCGGCCTGCGTATGCCCCGTCTTGAGGCCATCTGCGCCGATATCAAGCCTCAGCAGCGGGTTGCGGTTGCGCGTGTTCGACGGCGCGCGGCCATCAAAAGCAAACTCGGTCTCGGCGAAGAGGGGATAGTAGGTTGGGAAGTCCCGGATCAGGTGATCAGCAAGGATTGCGAGGTCCTTCATGGACATCCGATGCCCTGCTGCGGGCCAGCCAGAGGAGTTCTGGAAGGTGGAGTTCATCATCCCGAGCTCACGCGCCCGCGCGGTCATCATGCGGGCAAACCCGGCTTCGGTTCCGTCAGGGCTGAGCGCCTCAGCGAGCACCACACAGGCATCGTTGCCGCTCAGAACAATGATGCCACGGATCAGATCCTCGACGCTCACCCGGTCGCGCGTGTCGAGGAACATGGTCGAACCACCGAATGACGCTGCATGCGCCGAGACCGGTAGTTCCTCATCGATTGAAAGCGTGCCGCGCTGGATCGCCTCGAACGTCATGAACAGCGTCATGAGCTTTGACATCGACGCGGGCGGCAGCGGCTCGTCCCCATTTTTATTGAGCAATACCATGCCCGTACGTTGATCGAGGACATAGGCCGCGCGGGCCTTGGTATCGAACGCCTGAGCCCAGGCCTGACCGGCAATAAGCGTGAATATCAGGATTAGTCGCGCCAGCATTGCTCTGCTCTCCCGGCGCGTGATGTCGCGCCTTAGTTGGTGACGAAGTATGCGTCAGTGAAACCAGCGGATTTGACGGTTTTCAAGACCTCCGCGCGGTCACCTTCTGACGACATAGGGCCAACGACCACCCGCCAAAAGCGTTTGCCCGCAGATTCCTGCTCATACACCGTGGGAATGATACCCTCGGCGCGCATGCGGTCGGCGGTTCCTTGCGCATTCCCCTCGATCGAGAAGATGCCAACCTGAATGAAGGGCTTGGCGAGCGTCGATGCCTTGGGCGCCGCAACGGCGGCTGCCGGGATCGGTTTCGGGGCAGGGGCTGTCTGTGCAGGCTCGATTACGGAGGCGATCTGGCCCACAGGCTGTGGGTTCGGCGCAGGCGCTTCGATAGCGGCGGCGGCGGCCGCGATTGGATCAGCTTCGAGTGCGGACGGCGCCTCATCAAGCGCGGTCGTCGCGACTTCCATCGCCGCAGGCATCACTTCTGCGCCTTCCACGATCTCGGGCTGTTCCTGAATTTCTTCTTTGCGCAGGGCCACCACGGAAAGCTGAACCGGGCTGCCCGCGATCACGCCGAGCGCCATGGCCGCATCAGAGGACACCTGAAGCTTTGGTCCCGGCGTTTCGCGCTCTTTGCGGAAGAGGGCGCCGATGACGAATTTATCAGTGGTCTCATTGCGGATGATGACGCGCTCTGGTTCACCCACATCCGGGTGCGCAACCCACACGCCACCAAGGGAGGGGCGGCCATCCCAAAGGCCAGCTTCCGAGACCTGGAAGACTTCTGGCGCTTCGACGTCTCGTTCAACAAGCTTCGTTGCGCTTGCGGAGCGGGTCACCTCTGCGCCTGCAGTAGGGTCCGAGGCGCCAAGGAACGACAAGCTCGCGTCGTCACACGCACTTACGGCTAATGCTGCGCCCAGGGCGCATAGCTTCAGGGGGAAGGTCATGGTCATTGCTCTGCCTCGTGTCGCGCGGGTTATGTCCGCGCCGATTTTCCGCACCTTTGGCGATGCGTGCCTGCTGCTGTCGTCGGGAATTTTTTCCCATTGGGTGAGACGATACGCAATTTTGGCTGATTTGCAAAGCTTTGCGTTCAGCACAGCGCCTATTGATTGCCACCCTCCGCAGGGCGCGCTATGCGGGCGCTGACCCGGAGGTTTGGCAGAGTGGTCGAATGCGGCGGTCTTGAAAACCGTTGGGCGTGAGAGCGTCCCGTGGGTTCGAATCCCACAGCCTCCGCCACATACCATGGCTTCTTAGTGCTAGACATCACCCGTGAACGCCCTCTGGGCGTGGTATGCATTGCATTTCAAGCTCTGGGCGCTGTGCTCGCTTTCCTTCGGTTTTATCTGTTTTGGTGCATTGAGCGGTATGGACTGGCGCTCAGCAGGAAACTGACGAAGAAGCCGGTGGCAAATCTCGGGCCGGGGCGGGATGGAGACGAAGGCGGGCTATGCCTTGTCTTGGACCCGTCCGGTGCATGGCGTTGGATCGTGCGGGTCACAGTGAAGGGTCAGTAGAACGCCAAGAGCACGCCGATTAGCACAGATTTCGGGCTGTGGAGCGCAGCTCGCTACGCTCAATAAGGCACGGGACCGGGCGCTGGAGTATCGACGGATGGCCCGGCAGGGGCTAAATTCTCGCGTCAACGCGGACTGTGAGATGCCTTTCTTTGAGGCGGTAGCGCTGCAGGTTCATATCGACCGTGTGCCCACCTGGAGGAACCAGAAACACGGCCAGAAACGGATTAATACGCTTCGAGACTATGCCTTCCCGAGGATTGGGTGGATGCAGATTGATAGCATCGGCCGGCCGGAGGTTTTGATGTGTCTGTCCCCTATCTGGGCGGAGAAGCATGAGACGGCGCGGTGGCTGGCGCAACAGATTAAGACGGTGCTCGATGTCGCGCGCTCGAAGGGCTACCACGAAGGCGAGAGCCCGGTCCTGGCGATTAGTAATAGCGGCGCTCTGTCCAAAGTGAAGAAGAAGGTGACGCATCCAAAGGCGATGCGCTGGCGGGATGTTCCGGCTGTCTTTGCCGACCTGCGTGAACGCAATGCCTTGGCGGTGAAGGCGCTGATGTTCACCTGCTTATCGGGCCCGCGCACGGGTGAGGTGCTCGGCATGCAGTGGGATGAACTAGGCTTTGAGGCGCGGCTTTGGACGTGTCCGGCGGAGCGCATTGAGGGCAGTGAGGCGCACCGGGTGCCGCTGACGGATGCAATGGTAGCGATCCTGGGGTCGTTGGGTGCGCTGCGCTCTGAGGTCGTGAAACCGACCCACGACGGCTTCGCAGGGTGGTCCGTATGCCTGGACGCGGCGACCTTCGACGGCCCTTGGCAGGCGGTTTTCGACGGTAAGCGCAATTGGAAGATTGAGTTTGCTACCACAACGCTCAGCGGACAATGGGGGCGACCTCGACTGGAACGAGCCCATGCCGCCTTCATGGAAATAGGCGCAGAGAACGGTGATCTATCATGGCCGCAGATTGCACGGAAACACAAAGCGGAGACTGGTGAAGAACCGGATGTTCGCACCCTCCGGAGGTGGCGCGACGAGTACCTTCAAGGCGAGAGCGACATTTAGGGCGCGGAAATAAATGAGGCAAAACACCGGCAAAAGGAACGAGGGGCAATGTCCTTTTTTTGCCTGGCTAGCCAACATCCGAGAACGAACGCAATGTGACCGCCTCCGAAACCACGCAGGTCACTGAAATGGCACACCTCTTCGATACAAATCGCAACTACGTCCCGGGCGATCCGGACCTCGACGTCATAGGCTCCCGCGAGAAACCAGCGCAGCGGCGCCATCGCGGGACCGGCCCGGCCTTTTACAAGCTCGGGCGCAAGATCGTTTGCCGGGGCGAGAACCTGAATGTCTGGGCGGAGGCGCGGCGCGTTGAGCGGGGCAAGAGTGCCTGATGAAACGCGTTCCTGTCCAACTGATGAAAACCCATCGCAGCTACACGCTTGAGGAGTTGTTCGACATATTGGGCACCACGAAGAGAGCTTTTCGGCGCTGGTGCAAAGAGGGGCTCCCCCGCTTCACGCAAAACGCCTTCCGCAAAACACTCGCGCGCCTCGGCAGTGACATCTGCAAAACGATGGATAAACTCAAATCTTGGTCAGTGAACCTCAGCAACGAACACTTCGCAACCACCATCAACTTCCACGTCCCGGTTTCACGAGAGCGGCAGGCAGAACTCATGACAACACTGAGGGATGCGAACAACACTGCCCGAAATCTGATTGTATCAAGGTGGTCAGAGCGGGTTCTTACGGCCTTATGCAGACATAGGTTTGATCACAGCCTGAGGCGGCTTTGTCCCGCAAAGTGCATAAATTGCGTAAGCGAGCTGGAGGAATTGGCCAAAGCGTCCGCGCGCGAGCATCGTGGCAAAATCAAGGTCCGCGCTTTTGCGAATAAGCGGCCTTGTTTGTCAGCGCCAATGAGAAGGGCGGGCTTACCCTGTCAAAGGCTCCGTGCCCAGGTAGAACTGGGAACAGGCGAACCAGAAGGCTTGGTGGCCGCCGAGGTAGCCGCCGTCGAGGTCTTCGGCGCGGATACCTCCGACCTCTAGCACGAGGCGCTCGTTCAAATTCGACGAGTGCGCTGACACATCGAGGGCGGGCATTCACCGAAATCAAAGTGAAATTTCGAGCGGCTCAACACCGATCCAAAACATGTGAAGCTTGTTGTTTCACGAGACCTACTTGTGCCAGTGCATCTTTTGCACACCACAGATTATCTGATTGTTCTGCGGGAGCGCCTGTTCCAGACGCTCGAGGACATTGACGGCATCGGTTAGGTGCAGTTCGACTTCGATGAAGTTCGCCGTGATGTCGCTCTTTGGATGCGGAAATCTGATCAGTACAAGATTGGCTTCCAAAACTTAAAAGACGCGCTCATGCGATATCTTCGCGAAAGCTAGCCAGTTAACCAAGGCTGAAGCCTGTTGCGTTTACTGCGCTACTTTGACTGCCAAAAGCAGCGTGGTCGTCATAACACTTGCCGAATGTCCCGCTTGCGTGCGGCCGTGGGCCAGAACGGATCCACGGGTGGCCACGACATAGGAGTCTTGTGCCGACGAGAGCGTCGACAGAAGGTCTAAGGAGCCATGTGGCAGGCGGGTGAGGCCATCGAGCGGTCCGCTGATAAGCGCATAGATGTCTGCCACGGCATCAGCCATGGTTACGCCCGGCTCGATTATGTCCAGAGACAGCGTCGCAGCGAACGCGCCATCTTTGTGGAGCGTGGCCTCCATCTGATCCACAGAGCCTTCAAAGCCGACGATCTGAAAGTCCGGGAAATGAGCTGCAACGGCATCCTTGTCCGGCAAAAGCCAAGCCGCCCTGGGGCGGTCCGGTTCAAAGTCGCGAAGGCCCAGCCTCTCGCGGACTATCTCCGCAGTTGGTTTGCCGAAATCAACGTTGGTCATCTTATGTTCCCCCGTTTGGGCATGGATCGGAGCAGCCACTAAGAGCAGCACGCTCAGGGCAAGCATTAGGAAAGGCGTCGTACTCGGAATCTGGGATCGTCTACTGTTCGTCTCCATACTTGGCTCCAAGCGATTTGAGGTGGGTGCCAGGGCTCTGGTGGTGCGGCAACCGCCAATGCCGTGTCCACACTAGCATTGAGATAGGCATTATAGTCCAGCGTTCCGACACTCGGGCCCGAGCAGGCATCGAAGACATCGCCGGCCGCGTCTTCCACGAACTCATGGTTGCCGAAATAGGTGCGCTGGGCGTCGAATTGGGGAACCGTAGGCCCCGTTCCAACGGCGCTGAAAAATGGTGAATTGGTGACGATTCCACCGACCAAAGTGGTGGATGTGATAAAGCCGAATGGTTCCACGTAAACTTTTGTGCAGGTGATCCCTAGGATGCCCGAGAAAACTTGGACACCTGAAGCTTGGTCATAGCAGTTCACGGTGTTTCCGCCCGAACGCGAGATGTAGCCTGTCAGGTTGAAGCGGTTGCTTCGGATATACGATGGGGCCCCTCGCACAGTGTCGTAGGTAAGTCCGTGGGATGTATGCAAGTAACGTGTGATCTTCGTTGTGGTCTGTTTGACGCCGGTGGCTGTCGCAGCATCCTCGCCTCCAATGCTCATGGCGCCATAAAGGAAGCGCAGCGCTTCGACGGGGCGGCCTGCGCTGAGGTAGGCAGGGGCGGTGGCCTCAACGATGCGGTAAAGTTCCACGCGTGTTGTGGCGAGTGGTTTCGCACTACAGCCCGGTGCAGCGGCAACCCAAGCAATGTCGCCTCTATGGGCTGCCAAGTCCGTGGTTGCAGAAGCGGTTTCCACGGTTACGGAATGGATTCCCACAGAGACTGGAAAGGTGCCTTCCCAAACAACGCCGCCCAAAGCCCCGCGCAGCGTGCCTGTGCCTGAAAGGCCATCGGCGGCGGTAACTTCGATTTTGACGTTCATCGTGGCTTTGCTGCCTGCCTTTGTGGGAATAGCCGCGGGCACCAAGGACGTCGTGCCTGGCGCGCCTTGGAAGTCGGCCTCGCGGGAACGCTCCCAATGCGGAGGGGACACGATGGAGCCGCCAACGCTGACATCGACCGAATTGTCAAAGGACGTGATCTCGACGAACTCGGCCGCGAAAAGATCGCAGGGTTCAACGGGAGCATCAGCCTCTTCGTCCGCGCGCTCAACGGCGTCCGGAGATTCAGAGGTGCAGCTTGTCAGGAAGAAAGGCATTAGCCGTCCTCCAGCCGTTCTTTGGCTGCCAGGAAAAACTTCCGTGAGACCTTGAAGAGAACCGTGTTTTCATCGCGATCCAAAGGGTGTCTGAGGGCCTTTGCGAGCCATGGGCGCAGCGGATCCGCCCAAGCCCAAGCCCCGAGGAAAAGGCAGCACCCGGCAAGGGTCGCGCGATTGCGGTCATCCATGGTGCCCAAGCCCTGAAAGGAGCTTTCCAGGTGATCAACAAAGGCTTGGACGGCGTCCGGACCCGCAAGCGTTGCCCGCTCAGGCCAAATTTTTGAGGCGATTTCCGAAACTTTCGGAACTGTTCCAGACAAGAAAGCTTCTTCCAGGCGTCCCAGGGCAGGGAGCAATATCGCGCCGCCATCTCCCAAAGCCGTTTCAACATGTTCAAGGAGCACATGGTGAAGACGCCGCGCGCGCACCATCTGCGTCTCGCTGGAACCTGCAATTGCTTCTCGAGCCGCCTCGCAGAGCGGGTCGGCCATGAAGGGACCGCCAAAGACAATTGAGGCCTCGGACCACACATAGAGCGGCCCCCGCTTTGTGAGGCCGTGGCTCTTGGCCTGATCAAATGCAGCTTCTAGGATCGACAGCCGGTCTTGCGGCGGCGTCGCAATAAAGCTGTGAGGAAGCACGCTCTCGCAATGCTCCAGAACTTCCCGCGCGAACATGCGGCGTTGGTTGTGTCGAGCGGCGTGAAAAATATCATCGCTCAGCACAAAGGAATGGTGCGTTCCTGTGGCCATGAAAATGCTCTCTAAAATGCTGTTAGAGTACCAAATTTTCCGCTAGCTGAATAGTCAGGCTTTCCGGATTGCGGCAAAGCCCTCATGTCGCGGAGAGTGCGCCGGGCGTTGCGCAGGTCTAATCGGTGATTCGCCCGGGATCACTGAGGCGCCAATGCCAAGGCTGATGGCACCTTCGCTACATGAGGGCTTTGCCGCAATCCGGAAAGCCTGACTATTCAGCTAGCGGAAAACT
>JBCBFV010000024.1:0-16685 GCA_038527425.1 Pseudomonadota bacterium | reverse complement strand
GGTAGCGGTCTCGGAAAGTTTCGGGCTGGGTTCTCTCTCGAACCGCGCATTCTGCAGTCGGCTTGGTTCCGACCGCACAACGTCACGAAGATCCCAGGCCTCTACCTCACAGGCGCAGGCACCCACCCCGGCGCCGGCGTGCCGGGCGTCGTCTCCAGCGCCGAGGTCCTCGCCAAACTAATTCCCGACGCGCCGCAACCCGCGGTGCAATCCCTACCGATGGCCGCAGAATGATTGATCCCAAAGATATGGAAGCCTGCCGCGAAGCGATCCGCCATGGATCGCTGTCCTTTCATACGGCTTCCAAGTTGCTCCCCTCCCGCGTGCGGGACCCGGCGCTGGCGCTCTACGCCTTTTGCCGTCTCGCCGACGACGCAGTTGATCTCGGGGACGATGAAACCGCAGCGGTCCTATCGCTTCAGGAGCGGTTGAACCTCGCCTATGAGGGGCGCCCCAAGAACACGCCCTACGACCGCGCTTTTGCCGCGATGGTGGAAGAGCATGAGATGCCGCGCGCCTTGCCGGAAGCGTTGCTCGAGGGTTTGGCCTGGGACGCGCTCGGGAAAGAGTACCAAACGCTGTCTGGTGTCTTTGCCTATTCGGCGCGTGTCGCGGCGGCGGTTGGGGCGATGATGACGGTGCTGATGGGCGTGCGTGACGCCAATGCCCTGGCGCGCGCCTGCGATCTTGGCGTCGCGATGCAACTCACCAATATTGCCCGAGACGTGGGTGAAGACGTACGTATGGGCCGGATCTACTTGCCGCGGGATTGGTTCGGGGAGGCAGGTATCGAGCCCGAGGCGTTCCTCGCAGATCCTTTGCCGACACCCGAGATACGCCGGATGGTCAAGCGCTTGCTGGCTGAAGCCGACCGGCTTTACCTTCGCGCCGAAGCCGGAGTGCCTCAGCTTCCACGCACGGCCCGGCCTGGTATCAACGCGGCGCGGCTTGTCTATGCTGGCATCGGCTCGCAGATCCGCGCGAACGGGTTTGATTCCATCTCTCACCGGGCTGTGACGACGAAGCGACAGAAACTCGGTTGGGTGGGTCAAGCGCTGGTGCGGTCGGGCGTGGGCATGTTGATGCCTCAGCCGGCGACGCTCTTTGCGCGACCGCTTCCGGAGGTCGCCTTCCTCGTGGACGCTGCTGCCACGCGAACCGCAACGCCCAGCCGGACGACGGCGGTTCTGGATGTTCTGGCCGAGCTCCGCGCGCGCGAAGCGATGGAAACGCGGGCGCCGCAGCTGGCGCCCGGAGAGTGACGACCTAACTACTACGGCGGGACGAATTTCCGGCGCTGGAGCTCGCAATGGACCTCACGGTCTTCCTTGTTTACCTCGCGGCCTGCTGCGCAGCCGCCGCAACGGGCAGCCTTTTCCCGCCCGATAAGTGGTACTTTGAAGATCTGACGAAGCCCGGCTGGACGCCGCCACCCTGGCTTTTCCCGCTGGCGTGGAGCGTGCTCTATATCGCTTCAGCGGTCGCGGCCGCGCGGGTCGCCTTTGTTGAGGGAGCGGCGCTCGCCACGGCGCTTTGGGCGCTTCAGATCGCATTGAATACGCTTTGGTCGCCGGTCTTCTTCGGATTGAAGCGTCTCGGCGCGGCGCTGATCGTGCTGGTATTTCTGTGGGTCGCAGTGGCAGCGACCATGGTCGCCTTCCTCGCCGCTGAGACGGTCGCTGGCCTGTTGATGGTGCCCTACCTGATCTGGGTCAGCTACGCAGGCGCATTGAACTGGTGGATTTGGCGAAAGAACGTAGCCAACCCGGAGCCCGCGGGCCGATAGGGGCGCGCACGGCTCTTCCCGAACCCTGATCAGCTTTCGCCCAAGGTCATACGGAAGGTCAGGTGGTTCGCCTCACCGCGCCGCTCATAGACCAAGTCCTTGGCGAGCTCTCCAATGAGGAACCAACCAAAGCCGCCCTCGGGAAGATCGTCGACCTCCACATCGAGGTTAGCGGGCATGCCGAGCGGCGTCTGTCCGTTTGGCATGGGCTTTCCGAAATCCTGCAGTTGAATGGCGATGCCGTCGGCGATGTAGTTCATGTCGAGCTCGATCTTGCCGTCGCCGCGTTCCTCATAGGCGTGCTCGGCCACATTGTTGAGAACTTCGGCCAGAACGAGTTCCACCGTTCCACGCTCCTCAGGGAGGTAGTCGCGCCCCTCCATGTCATCCATCAACGCCTGAAGCGAGGATCGCACCTCGAAGGTGTCTGACAGAAAGTGGATGGAGATCGCTTGTTCGCCGGTTTCGACTTCAATCATGTGTACCCTCCCCCCGCCGTCAGGATGCCAACGCGGGCACGGCCGCGGCGACATCGGCATGGATCGTGAAGACGCTATCCATGCGCGTGAGTTTGAAGACTTTGGCAACTACCGGCGTCAGCCCGGCCAGCTCCAGTACATGAGTGCCGTTCAGCAGCTTCTTGGCGGCGACAACGGCGCCCAGACCGGACGAATCAATGAAGGCCACATCAGAAAGGTCCAGCACCACCCGCTCGGGTCCGCCTTCTGTCGCCGAACGCATCGAATCCTTGAATTGAATGGCCACGGCGGCGTCGATTCGAGTGTCGATCACCTTTACAACGCGCGTGTTGGCAACATCGCTACTACTCAACTCCATGAAAGGCCCCTTCCTGTACGTTCGGGCAGACGCTACGCAAGAAGGGTTACCAAAGCGTTTGGAAGCGACAGGAGATTCCCATGAATGAGGTTTTTATCAGCGGCGCGGCGCGTACCCCCATGGGTGGCTTGCAGGGTGCTCTTGGAAACGCGACGGCTGCCGAACTTGGGGGCGCTGCGATCTCTGCGGCTTTGGACCGCGCCGGAAAACCGGAAATCGATGAAACGATCATGGGCTGCGTTCTGCCCGCGGGGCAGGGCCAAGCGCCTGCCCGCCAAGCTGCTTTTGCAGGTGGGCTGAGCGAAGAGGTGCCCGCGACCACCATCAACAAGATGTGCGGATCGGGCATGAAGGCGGCGATGATGGCCTATGATTCCATCGCGCTGGGCGGCGCAAATGCCATCGTCGCCGGGGGAATGGAGAGCATGACGAATGCGCCGTATCTTTTGCCAGGCATGCGCGGTGGTGCGCGTCTGGGGCATGTGGGTGCGGTTGATTCGATGTTCCTCGACGGGTTGGAGGATGCCTACGACAAGGGCCGCCTCATGGGCACGTTCGCCGAAGACTGTGCCGAGCACTTCCAGTTCACGCGCGAAGCACAGGATGAATATGCACTGGGCTCGCTGACGCGGGCGTTGGAGGCTCAGGAAACGGGCGCTTTTGCCTCCGAGATCACGTCGGTCACGATCAAGACCCGGAAGGCAGAGACCAAGATCGACATTGACGAGCAACCGGGCAACGCGCGGCCTGACAAGATCCCACATCTCAAGCCTGCTTTCCGGTCTGGGGGCACCGTCACTCCGGCCAACGCCTCGTCGATTTCAGACGGGGCGGCGGCGCTGGTGCTGACGTCGAACGGCGACGGCGCGCGGGCACGCATCCTTGGCCATGCCAGCCATGCTCAAGCGCCCGGTTGGTTCACCACAGCCCCCGTGCCAGCAGCCAAGAAGCTGTTGGAAAAGCTGAATTGGCAGGTCTCGGACGTGGACCTTTGGGAGGTCAATGAAGCCTTCGCCGTCGTACCCATGGCCTTCATGCGCGAGATGGGCATCCCACGGGACATTGTGAACGTGAACGGTGGCGCCTGCGCCTTGGGCCATCCGATCGGCGCCTCCGGTGCGCGCATAATCGTGACCTTGATGCACGCACTCGAAGCGCGCGGCCTGAAGCGCGGCGTTGCGGCGATTTGCATCGGCGGCGGCGAGGGGACCGCAATCGCTGTGGAGCTGGTATGAAGGACGTGTCGGTCGAAGAAAGTTACGCAGACCTCGCAAAACGGGTAGCGGCGCTGACGGAAGGTGAAACCGACCCAGTGGCGCTAATGGCCACCGTGGCGTGTGAGGTGCACCATGCCGATGACCGCTTCGACTGGACGGGCTTTTACCGTGTCGTTGCACCCGAACTTCTAAAGATCGGGCCTTATCAGGGCGGTCATGGTTGCCTCGTCATTCCCTTCAGCCGTGGGGTTTGCGGGGCCGCAGCGCGCACCCGCGAGGCGCAGCTCGTCGCGGATGTAGAGGCTTTCCCGGGCCACATCGCCTGCTCGTCGAGCACGCAGTCCGAGCTCGTCCTACCGGTCTTCGCAGCTGACGGCGCGCTACTGGGCGTTTTCGATATCGATAGCAACGCCCCGGCGGCCTTCACAGAAGAGGATCGCGACGCCTTGCAGGCCATGCTCGACAGCGTCTTCTCGCAGGTTTCAACGGTCATTCTTTAAGCATCTGAAATGAAGCTTTGGCTTGATTTGCGCGTGCTCGTGAAAAAAATCTTGAAATTTTCACCGCGAAGGGATCGAGTGGGAGACATCAGATCACGGAGTCGCTGTGAACACTCAACAACCCCCAGTTCCGACCTTGGGTGCGGACTTGCGTGCGTTGCGCAAGGCGCGTGGTTTCACTTTGCAGGGTCTGGCGGAAAAGCTTGGGCGATCGGTTGGCTGGTTGAGCCAGGTTGAGCGCGAGCTCTCCGAACCTTCAGTCTCCGATCTCAGACAACTTGCGGCCGCGCTTGATGTTTCGGTCTCGTCGCTCTTCCGCTCCGACGCTGCCGCAGTGCAGGAGGCAGGCTTTATCGTCCGCTCCGGTGCGCGCCGCCCTATCGGATCGCGCGAGGCAGGGCTGGTGGAAGAACTGCTGTCTCCCGACCTCACCGATGATTTTGAAATGGTCCGCTCCGTCTTCGCGGCGGGCTCGGCCCTGGCAATCCCGGTGAGCCGGCCCACGCAAGAGGTGGGCTACATCGTCTCGGGCAAGCTCGACCTCTGGATTGAAGGTGGGCTGCACAAACTCGACACCGGCGACAGCTTCCGCATCCGCGGCGAGCCATTCCGCTGGGCCAACCCGTATGACGAACCATGCGTTGCGATCTGGGTGATCGCACCTCCGGTCTATTGAGAGGCGCGCGGTATGGGCATTGAGGGCTTTCTGATCTTCGGCATGTGCCTGACCCTGGCACTCGCGACCCTGCTCACGCGCGCGCTTCGCAGCGGAATTCAAACAACAAACAAACCAAACTTTGTCGCCGTGCACATCCGGCCGCAGGCCGCACAAGGCGAGCGACTACATCCAAAGGGAGACGACACTCATGGCTGACCTGCCTAGCACGGCCCGCGTGGTCATCATTGGTGGAGGCGTTGTTGGCGTCTCCGGTCTTTATCACCTGGCCAAGATGGGCTGGACGGACTGCGTTCTTCTGGAAAAGAACGAACTGACCGCAGGCTCCACCTGGCACGCGGCGGGCAACTGCCCGAACTTCTCGACGTCGTGGGCGGTTCTCAACATGCAGCGGTACTCGCTCGAGATGTACCGGACGCTGTCCGAGGACGTCGATTACCCGATGAACTACCACGTCACCGGCTCGCTTCGCTTGGCGCACACCAAAGAGCGCACGCAGGAATTCGAACGCTTCGTGGGCATGGGCGAATACCAAGGCCTCGAGCTGAAGATGATGAAGCCCGAGGATGCCAAGGAGTACTATCCCTACCTCGAGACGCATGATCTGGACTCGGTCATGTGGGACCCGATGGATGGCGATATCGACCCGTCCCAGCTGACGCAGGCGATGGCCAAAGGTGCGCGCGATCTGGGCGCAACGATCAAGCGTCACTGCCCCGCGACGGGCGTCTCCCGCGACGGGGATGAGTGGGTCGTACACACCGCCCAGGGCGACATTCGCTGCGAGTACGTGGTGAACGCTGCCGGCTACTATGCTCAGCGTGTTTCCGAGTGGTTTGTGCCCCATGGTGGCCGCGTGGCGCCCATGGTGGTCATGTCTCACCAGTACTTCCTCACCGACGCCATCGACGAGGTGAAGGAGTACACCGAAAAGCACGGCAAGAAGCTGCCGCTGATCCGCGATGTGGACAGCTCCTACTACCTGCGTCAGGACACGCATGGCCTGAACCTCGGGCCCTACGAGCGCAATTGTAAGGCGCATTGGATCACCCCAAGCGACCCGATGCCTGAAGACTTCTCCTTCCAGCTCTACCCAGACGATCTCGACCGGCTCGAATGGTACATCGAAGACGCTATGGCCCGTGTGCCGATCCTTGGTGAAGGTGGCGTGGGCCGCAACATCAACGGCCCGATCCCTTATGCGCCGGACGGCCTGCCGCTCATCGGCCCGATGCCCGGCGTGAAGAACGCCTTTGAGGCGCACTCCTTCACCTTCGGCATCGTTCAAGGCGGTGGTGCGGGCAAAACGCTCGCCGAATGGATCGTGGAAGGCGAGACCGAGTGGGACATGTGGGCCGTCGATCCGCGCCGCTATACCGACTACACCGACCACGCCTACTGCCTCGACAAAGCGCTCGAGACCTATGGCCACGAGTACGGGATGCACTTCCCACACAAGGCTTGGCCTGCCGGACGCAACAAGAAGCTGTCCCCGGTCCAAAAGCAGCTTGAAGAGCACGGCGCACAGTTTGGTGCCTATAACGGCTGGGAGCGTGCGAACTGGTTCGCCAAGGAAGGCGATGACACCTCGCTCGACGCGACCGAGACCTGGGGCCGCGAAGGGCCGTGGGAAGCGCGCGTTCAGGAGGAAGTCGAAGCCGTGCGCGATGGCGTGGGCGTTCTCGACCTCTGCGGCTTCTCCCGCTTTGCCCTTTCAGGCGACGGCGCGGCAGAATGGCTGCGGGGCCGCATTGCAGGCGCGCTGCCGAAAGTGGGCCGCATGAACCTGGCCTACTTCCCGGACAACCGGGGCCGTATCCTGACAGAGATGTCTGTTGTGCGTCACGGCGAGGATGACTTCACACTCATCACTGCCGCCGCCGCCCAATGGCATGACTTTGAGGTTCTGTGGCGGAACCTTCCGGAGAACCTGTCGCTGCGTGACATGACGCGCGACATGTCCACCCTCATCGTTTGTGGTCCGAAATCGCGGGAGCTCTTCCAGTCGATCGGCACAGAAGCCGACCTGTCGCTGGGCTGGCTCACGCACCAGGACGCCAAGGTTGCCGGTATCGACTGCCGCCTGCTGCGCGTCTGCTTCGCAGGTGAGCTCGGGTGGGAGATCCACGGCAAGATGGAAGACATCCCGGCGCTCTACGACGCGGTCGTGGGTGCAGGCGCACGTCCTTTCGGCATGTTCGCGCTGGAATCCATGCGGATCGAGAAGGGCTACCGCACGTGGAAGGGTGATCTGAGCACGGATTACTCCCTCTTCGAAGGTGGGCTCGATCGCTTTGTGAAGCTCGACAAGCCGCAGGACTTCCCCGGCAAGGCTGCTCTGATGAACGAAAAGCAGCAGGGCTCCAAGAAGCGCTTTGTGACGCTGAAGGTCGACGCGAACGGGCACGATGCGCCTTACATGTCGACGATCTGGTCGGGTGACGAGATCGTGGGTGAAACCACCTCTGGCGCGTGGGGCTACCGCGTGGGCCATTCTGTGGCGCTGGGCATGGTTCGTGCGGACCTCGCTAAGGAAGGCACCGAGATCGAGGTCGACATCT
Source organism: Pseudomonadota bacterium (assembly GCA_038527425.1). Classification (GTDB taxonomy): domain Bacteria; phylum Pseudomonadota; class Alphaproteobacteria; order Rhodobacterales; family Rhodobacteraceae; genus Shimia_B. The sequence continues at coordinate 9,108 of JBCBFV010000024.1, read as the reverse complement.
ACGGCCACAAGTGCCGTGCCGTGGTCCAGGCTGATCAGCCTCTCTGGGACCCACAGAACGAGCGCATCCGGGCATGATCAACGCGGATGTCAAAACGCTGATCGCGGACTTCCCGCTTGGGTTCACGGCCACCGTTACCCCGGCGGGAGAGCCCGCCGTTGCGCCGAAGGGCACCTTTCTGGTGCTCGACGACGCAACAATTGCGTTTGCGGACATCCGCTCCCCCGGGACACTCAAAAACCTCGCAGCCAACCCTGCCTGCGAGGTCAACTTCATCGATATCCTCAAGCGCACCGGCGCGCGCGTGAAGGGCACGGCCCGCATCCTCAAGCGCGACACCGACGCTTTTGACGCGCTCCTGCCTCGGTGGGAGCAATTCTGGCCCGATCTCGCGCACCGCATTCGCGCCCTCGTGCTCATTGACGTTTCGGCCACCAGCGCCTACCGCACGCCACCCTATGACGATGGCGCGACGGAGGAAGCGATGATTGCGATGTACAAGAAGAAGCTCGCGGGGATGTACCAGTGAGCGTTCTTATTCTTGATGGCGGAATGGGCCAGGAGCTCATCAAGCGCGCGGGCGAGGCGACGTCCCTTTGGTCTGTGCAGGCTTTGATCGATCAGCCGGAGCTTGTGCGCCAAGTTCACGACGAATTCTTCGCCGCTGGCGCCGAGGTGGCCACGACGAACACGTATTCGGTCCGTCCTGACCGTATGAAGCATCACGGTATCGCGCATCGCTATGAAGAGCTGCAGCACCTCGCCTGCCGTTTGGCGGCTGACGCGCGCGATGCGCACGGGGGCGGTCTTGTTCTCGGTGGCATGGCGCCGCTGGGCTATTCCTACCGCCCGGAACAGGCGCCGGCGCCCGAAGACGCGGCCAAAATTTTCTCTGACATGTGCGAGATGCAAAAGCCCTACGTGGATGCCTACATCCTTGAAACCATGGGCGGCGTTAACGAGGCGCGCGGCGGTCTGATGGGCTGCATGGGTCATGGAAAGCCGGTTTGGCTCGCTGTTAGCGTGTCAGACACCGACGGCACGAAGCTCCGCTCGGGCGAGCCCGTCGCGGACATCCTGCCGCTCGTAGAGGAATTCGGACCGGATGCGCTGTTGGTGAACTGTGCGCGACCTGAAGCCGTCACCGTGGCGCTGGGCGAGTTGAAAGAGACCAAGATCAAACTCGGCGCCTATGCCAACGGGTTCACCGGGATCGTAGACGATTTCGACAATGACGACGCAACGGTCGACATGTTGACCGCGCGCACGGATCTCGGGCCCGCGGCCTATCTCGAACACGCCAAACGCTGGCAAGCGCTTGGCGCAACCCTAGTCGGCGGATGCTGTGAAGTCGGACCTGACCACATCGCCGCTCTCACAAAGCACTTCAAAGGAGACTAGCCATGTCCGTTCCCTCCCAGGCACGTGTCGTGATCATCGGTGGTGGTGTGATCGGTTGTTCGGTGGCCTACCACCTGACGAAACTGGGATGGAAAGATGTGGTGCTTTTGGAGCGCAAGGCGCTGACGTCAGGCACCACGTGGCACGCAGCGGGCCTCATCGCGCAGCTGCGCGCCACGGCCAACATGACCAAGCTCGCCAAGTACTCGCAGGAGCTCTACGGCTCCCTCGAGGAAGAGACGGGCGTGGCCACGGGCTTCAAGCGCTGCGGGTCGATCACCGTGTCGCTCACTGAGGAGCGCCGGGAGGAGATCTATCGCCAGGCCGCCATGGCGCGCGCCTTCGGCGTGGATGTGGAAGAGATCAGCCCCGAAGAGGTGAAGGCCAAGTACGAGCACCTGAACATCGAGGGCGTGACCGGCGGCGTGTGGTTGCCGCTCGACGGGCAGGGCGATCCTGCGAACATCGCGCACGCGCTCGCCAAGGGTGCCCGTCAGCGTGGTGCCAAGGTCATCGAGCGCACGAAAGCCACTGGCGTCACCCGCAACGGTCGCCGCATCACCGCGGTGCAGTGGGCCAACGAGAAGGGCGAATCTGGCGAAATCAGCTGCGATCACGTCGTAAACTGTGGCGGTATGTGGGGCCATGAGGTCGGCAAGATGCTCAGCACCAACGTGCCGCTGCACGCGTGTGAGCATTTCTACATCGTCACCGAGGCCATTGAGGGCCTGACACAGATGCCGGTGCTCCGCGTGCCGGACGAATGCGCCTACTACAAGGAAGACGCGGGCAAGATGCTCCTTGGCGCGTTCGAGCCTAACTCCAAGCCTTGGGCGATGGATGGCATCCCGGCGGACTTTGAGTTCGACCAGTTGCCGGAAGATTTCGACCACTTTGAGCCGATCCTCGAAGCCGCGGTTGACCGTCTGCCGATGCTGGCCGAGGCGGGCATCCACACCTTCTTCAACGGCCCGGAGAGCTTTACGCCGGACGACGCCTACCACCTGGGCCTCTGCCCGGAGATGGACAACGTCTGGGTCGCGGCGGGCTTTAACTCCATCGGTATCCAATCTGCGGGTGGCGCAGGCATGGCGTTGGCGCAGTGGATGGAAGACGGCGCGAAGCCCTTCGATCTGGGCGACGTCGACATCAGCCGCATGCAGCCATTTCAGGGTAACAAGACCTATCTCTTCGAACGCTCGAAGGAGACGTTGGGCCTGCTCTATGCGGACCACTTCCCTTACTTGCAAAAGCGCACCGCGCGCGGTGTCCGCCGCACGCCGTTCCACGGGCAACTTGCCCAGCGTGGCGCCGTCTTCGGTGAGCTCGCCGGATGGGAGCGCGCCAACTGGTTCGCGCGCGGCTCGCAAGAGGCGGAGTATCAGTACTCCTGGAAGCGCCAGAACTTTTTTGAGAACGTCAAAGAGGAGCACATGGCCGTCCGCGAAGGCGTGGGCATGTATGACATGTCCTCCTTCGGCAAAATCCGAGTCGAAGGGCCCGATGCAGTGGCCTTCCTGAACTACGTGGCGGGCGGTGAGTATGACGTGCCGGTGGGCAAAATCGTCTACTCCCAGTTCCTGAACAACCGCGGTGGGATTGAGGCGGATGTCACCATCACGCGCGTCTCTGAAACGGCGTTCCTCGTCGTCACGCCCGCGGCCACGCGCCTGCACGACCAGACATGGCTCGAACGCCACCGGGGCGACTTCCTCGTGGTGATCACCGACGTGACCGCAGGCGAGGGCGTCCTCGCCGTCATGGGCCCGAAATCGCGCGAGCTGCTGCAGGCCGTCTCGCCCGCAGACTTCTCCAACGACGTGAACCCCTTCGGCACCGCGCAGGAGATCGAGATTGGCATGGGCCTCGCCCGTGTGCACCGCGTGACCTACGTGGGCGAGCTCGGCTGGGAGGTTTACGTGTCCTCCGACATGGCTGGCCACGTCTTCGAGACGCTCGCCGAAGCGGGTGAAGGCATGGGCATGCGGCTTTGCGGGATGCACATGATGGATACCTGCCGGATCGAAAAAGGCTTCCGCCACTTTGGTCATGACATCACGGCTGAAGATCACGTTCTGGAGGCGGGCCTCGGCTTCGCTGTGAAGCGCGACAAGCCTGACTTCATCGGCCGTGACGCCGTACTGCGCAAAAAGGACGAAGGCCTCGCCAACCGTCTTCTGCAGTTCAAGCTGACCGATCCGGAGCCGCTTCTCTACCACAACGAGCCTGTGGTGCGAGATGGGGAAATCGTGGGCTATCTGTCCTCGGGTGCTTATGGCCACGCCGTGGGTGCCGCGATGGGCATGGGCTACGTGCCCTGCGAAGGCGAAAGCGCCAAGGACGTGCTGGCGTCGACGTACGAGATCGATGTGATGGGCACGCGCGTGAAAGCCGAAGCCTCGCTCAAGCCCTTCTACGATCCCACCTCTGAGCGCGTAAAAGTCTGATCACTTGGGGCCTGCTGCGCGCAGGCCCTTCCTTCAGCCAAGGCGAAAGCTTCGTGGGGTCTGGCGTCTCCCCCGACGCCGGGATAGCGGTTGGCATCATGAAGCAGAATGACGACACCCCCGAAGGTTTTGCCTTCGCGCTTGGCGCCTATGGCCTCTGGGGGTTTCTGCCGCTCTATTTGAAGTGGCTCGACCATGTTGGGCCGGTCGAAGTGGTCGCGCACCGGATCATTTGGTCGGTGCCAGTGGCGGCGGCCGTTCTGATTGCCTTGCGCCGCACGGATACGCTTCGGGCCGCTTTGCGCGACCCACGCGCCATCGCCATGGCGGCTGTGACGGCCGCGCTGATCTCCATCAACTGGGCGGTCTACGTCTATGCCATTGCCACGGATCAGACCGTGCAGGCGGCGCTGGGGTACTACATCAACCCGCTTTTCTCGGTGATGATCGGCGCGGTGTTCCTGCGCGAGAAGCTCGACGCGCTGCAGTGGTCGGCCGTGGGCCTCGCCTGTTTGGCAGTTGTGATCCTCACGATCGAGGCAGGGGAAGTTCCCATCATTGCGCTCGTGCTGATGCTCTCTTTCGGCTTTTACGCGCTGGCCAAGAAGCAGCTGCCCATTGGCCCGAACCAGGGCTTTCTCCTGGAGGTGCTGATCCTCGCCGGGCCCGCGCTGGCCTATGTTCTTTGGATCGAGGCGGCGGGCACGGGGTCGCTGGGGAGCGATACTTGGTTGCTTGTCGGGTGCGGGGTGGTGACGGCGGTGCCGCTGATGCTCTACGCCAACGGGGCCAAGCGGCTGCGTCTCTCTACCATCGGCATCATGCAATACATCGCGCCGACGATGATCCTCATCATCGCGGTCTTCCTCTTTGGGGAGCCGTTCGGCCGCGCGCGGGCCATCGCCTTCCCAATAATCTGGTTGGCGCTGGTGCTCTATTCTATCTCCCTTTTCCGGCAGGCGCGCCGTGGATAGCTACAACCCGCCAGAAGAGCCCCTGAAGGTCATCCACCTCGATCACGAGCTCTTGGCCGTGGATAAGCCTTCAGGCCTTCTTAGCGTGCCGGGGAAGGGCCCTGAGCTGGCAGACTGCCTTCTTACCCGTGTGCAGGCCGAGTACCCCTCCGCGCTTCTGGTGCACCGTTTGGACCGAGACACCTCAGGCGTCATGCTCTTCGCGCTGAGCCCCCTGGCGCAGAAGCATCTGGGCCAGCAGTTTGAGCGCCGCGTCACGAAGAAGGTCTATGTTGCCGAGGTCTGGGGACGGCTTGAAGGCAGTGGCACGATCGACCTTCCGCTGATCGTCGATTGGCCGAACAGACCGCGCCAGATGGTTGATCATGAGAACGGCAAAGCAGCCGTGACGGAGTGGCGAGCAAAGAAGCCGGGTGAGACCACGCGTGTCGAGCTGCGACCTCAAACGGGGCGATCGCACCAGCTTCGTGTGCACATGCTCGAGATCGGGCATCCCATTCTTGGCGATCCCTTTTACGCGTCGCCAGAGGCCTTCGCCGCCGCCGCTAGACTGCAGCTTCACGCCTGGAAATTGTCGGTTCGGCACCCCGATGGAGGGGAGTGGATCGAGTTTCGCGCCAAGCTCCCGTTCTGACCGGGCATCGGCGAAACTCTGTGTTGACCACGTACCTTTCCAGAAAACTGTCGATTTGCGCTGACCTCCACGGTAACCTGCCCGCGGAGAGAACGAGTGAACAGCTTAGGCGATGCGTGATTGGACGACAGACCTTGCTCAGCAAGGTGCGGTGACGATTTGTCAGGAGATGCTGGATAAGACCGGCGAAGCGCTTCTATCAAGGCGTTTCGAAGACTTCTCCGACAGCTTCACAATTCCGACCATTGTAGAGACTTTTGAGGGGCGGCGCTCGCTGGATTCGCTTGATGAGCTCCGAGATGCGTTCAACGGCGTTTGCACGCATTACCAATTGCTGCGCGCGACAGACCTCGTCCGGCACATCGTTGCGGCTCAGTTCGACGGTGAGGATACCATCCGGTCGACCCATGAGTGTCGTGTGCTGAGCGGGACGCAGCTCGCTCAGGCCCCATTTGCGGTCTATTCGAAAATCATCCGTCAGGACACGACGTGGCGCATCGCGGAGAGCATCTACGTCCTCGAAGGCGCGCCCAAGTATACACGCGCGCTGAGCCATGGATCAGCGCGCGTAGCGAACGGCGTTAGCAGCCGCTGATTGCTTTCACTTCCTGGAACTCTTCGATGCCGAAGACGCCGCCTTCGCGGCCGTTGCCAGATTGCTTCATGCCGCCGAAGGGGGAGCCACGGCTAAAGCCGTTGCCGTTCGTCTCGATCATGCCCGCACGCAGACGACGTGCCATGCGCAGGCGGCGTTCGTCGTCGGTGGTCTGGACGTAGTTGGTCAGACCGTAGGCCGTGTCGTTGGCGATGCTGATGGCCTCCTCTTCGCTGTCGAAGGGGATGATCGACAGGACCGGGCCAAAGATCTCTTCCCGGGCGATGGTCATGTCGTTGTTGACGTCAGCAAAGACCGTGGGGCGGATGAAGTAGCCGCGGTTGAGGCCATCGGGGCGGCCTGTGCCGCCGGCCACAAGACGGGCGCCTTCGTCGATTCCCTTTTGGATCAGGTCCTGGATCTTGTTGAACTGCACCTCGGAGACAACCGGTCCGATGTGGCGGCCCTCTTCTGACGCGCGGTTGACCTGCGTCTTCTCTGCGGTTGCTGCGGCTTGCTCCACGGCTTCGTCATAGCGGGAGCGTTCGACGAGCATGCGCGTTGGCGCGTTGCACGACTGGCCCGTGTTGTTGAAGCAGTGACGGGCGCCGCGGACGACGGCCTTTTCGTCGGCGTCCGCGAAGATCACGTTCGCGCCTTTGCCGCCGAGCTCGAGGCTCACACGCTTGAGGTTGGAGACTGAGGCCGCCGTGATGAGACGTCCGGCGCGGGTGGAGCCCGTGAAGGAGATCATGTCCACGTCCATGTGCTCGGACAGTTGCGAGCCAACGCCCGGACCGTCGCCGTTAACCATGTTGTAGATGCCCGCCGGTGCACCCGCTTCATGCATGATGTCGGTGAAAACGAGCGACGACAGAGGCGCGATCTCAGACGGCTTCAGCACCATGGTGCAGCCTGCGGCGAGCGCCGGGATGACCTTGAGCGTCACCTGGTTCATCGGCCAGTTCCAAGGCGTGATCATGCCCACAACGCCGATGGGCTCGCGGTGGATCCGCTCCCCTGTCTTTTCCTTGCGGACGCTTTCCCATTCGATGTCGTCAAAGGCCTCGAGGAAGCCCTCGATGTGCCAGGTGCCGGACGTGGTTTGCGAGTTGCGCGCCAGATCGATCGGGGCGCCCATTTCTTGCGAGATGGCCTGAGACATCTCCTCCGAGCGCTTCTTGTAGACCTCGTAGATCGCTTCGATCAGTTCCTTGCGCTCGGCGGGTGAGGTCAGGGACCAGCTGTCGAACGCGCGGCGCGCGGCGGCGACTGCGGCGTCCGTGTCGGGCTGATCGCCAAGGGAAATCGTCGCGCAGACTTCCTCTGTAGACGGATCAATGACGTCAAAGTCGCGGGGAGCGGTGGGGTTTACCCAGGCGCCGTCGATGTAAAACTGTCGATTGTCGATCATGACTGGTCTCCCGATGAAGCGTTTGCGGCAGCCTTGTCCCGCCGCTTGGGCGGCGTCAAGGCCAGCCGTTCCTCAGGGATGTTGCGTCATGGAATGGTGTCCCTATTCTAGCAGGACCCCTCAACATCCGGGGCAGGGGCGATTAGGTTGCGCCCAAGCCAAAGAAAGGTGCTGCAAATGTCTCTTCGCATCAACGATACGATCCCTGATCTCTCCGTCACGACCGACAAGGGCGAAATCTCGCTCCATGACTTCGTGGGTGATAGCTGGGCTGTTATTTTCTCCCATCCCAAAGACTTTACACCGGTCTGCACGACGGAATTCTCCGCTGTGGCAAAGCTCGCGGGTGAATGGGCGTCGCGCAACACGAAGGTGCTTGGTGTCTCCGTCGACGGCGTCGAAGACCACGTGAAGTGGAAGGCCGACATCGAATCCCTTGAGGGTGCGAAGCCTGAGTTCGCGATCGTGGCTGACGACGGCCTCGAGATGGCGAAGGCCTTTGACATGCTGCCAGCTGAGGCCGTGCTGCCCGATGGCCGTACGCCCGCCGATTCCGCCACGGTGCGTTCCGTGTTCATCGTGGGCCCGGACAAGAAGCTGAAGCTGTCCATGACCTACCCGATGACGGTGGGCCGCAACTTCTCCGAGATCCTGCGGGCGCTCGACGCGCTGCAAACGTCTGGCCGTGAGAACGTGGCGACGCCTGCGAACTGGTCCGTTGGTGACGACATCGTCGTGCCGGTGGCCGTGTCTGACGCAGACGCCATCGCCAAGTACGGTGCGATCGAGACGAAGCTTCCTTACCTGCGCACGGCAAAGCTGCCCTCCTAAGGTCGCCGCGCGGCTCTGTTTGACGCCTGAACGGCGTCAAAGGCGCCCGCCCACCGACCCAGGGTTATGTATTGAGAGAGGCGCTCCGGAAACGGGGCGCCTTTTTCTATCCGAGCTCGTCTTTGGCTGTGACGAGGAGGAGCGGATAGTTCTTGGCTTTGAGCGAGGAGACTTGTTCCAGCCCGCCCGAGCCCATTTCGAAGAGCTTGGTGTAGCCGAGTGCGCGGGCTGCTTCGACTGCGGGGCTTGTGCCACCTTTGACTTGGCGGCGGTCGATTTCGAGCCCGAGGACTGGTTTGTGCTCAGAAAGCGTGGCCTCAGCGCCTTCGATGGCTTCTGGCTCGTGGCCTTCAACATCGATCTTGGCGAAGGTGATGGGGCCCGTGAGCCCGAGTTCGGGCAGAGCGCTGTCGAGGGTGCGGAGAGGTAGCTGAACCTCTCGCCCGCCGCCTCGCGCGTGGCTACCGGTGCCGCCGAGGTTACCCTCAGGCTCCGTCACGGTGAGCGTTTGATCGCTGTTGCTCAGGCCAAAGCCGTGGACGGTGATGTTGTCCGCGAGCTTCGCGTTGAGCCGCAGGAGGTCGAGCGCGCGGGTGTTAGGCTCGAACGAATGCACGGCGTCGAAATGGGGGGCGAAGGCCACGGCGTGGTTGCCGATGTTTCCGCCGATATCGAGGGCTGTGCCTTTCCCAAGCTTTGGGAATACGTGGCGTTGAAGCGCCGCGATCTCCGCATCCGCGAAGCGCCCATCGAGGTGGATTTTGGCTGTGATGTGATCGAAGGCGAGGCCCGCGAGTTGCGGCCGGCCTGCA
>JBCBFV010000023.1:0-16714 GCA_038527425.1 Pseudomonadota bacterium | reverse complement strand
TTGGAAGTGGTGGTAGCTGTCGAAGTCGATGTTGGCCCATACCAGTGCGATCAAAGCACCAGCGATCAGCAGCAACGAATAGTTCGATACGAAGTTCCAGACGCGCGTCATGCCGGTCCCCTCTGCGGATTTTCGGCCCTCCTAGGATATGGGCGGCACCGTTGCAACGGCCCACCTTGAGGTCGAATGCGACACGACCGCGCGCAGCTCTTGTTTCTATGGAACTTTTCCGTGTTTCGTGCTGCTTTTTTCTACAGCCTTGTGATTGCGCGCCCCTAGAGGAGCGCGTTCGCGGCCAATCCTGCAAGCACCGCTCCGACAAATCCAAAGCCAATGTAGGCCGCAAAGACGCGCGGTTTGACAAGAGGCCACACAGCCACGGCCGCGGGAATACAGCTGACGCCGCCTGCGATGATGAACGACATCGCTGCACCCGGCGCCATGCCTTGGTTCATCAACTCGCCGACCAGAGGAACAGCCGCGTAGCCGTTCAGGTAAGCAGGTCCGCCGATCAAAGCGCCGAGGAAAACCGGCCCTGCACCTTCGCCGCCGAGGAAGCCAGCGATGCTCTCAGCAGGGACATAGGCCAGCATGGTGCTCTCGATCAAATAAGCCAACGTGAGCCATTTCAGCAGAAAGAGGCCGTTCTCGATTGCTGTGTCGCGGAAGGTCTCGCGCCGGGGCTGTTCCCGCCAAAAGGCCCAGAGCGGTTTTCCCGAGAAGGGGGAGGGGCCGCAGCCGCATCCGCGTTTGGCCGACAGGTCTCGCAGGGGATCCGCAAAGACCGGCGATTTCATGAATGCCATGGTGGCAAAGCCGCCCATAGCCCCGAGCGAGATCGCGGCAATCGCTTTTGCCACCGTGAATTCAAAGGAAATCGCGCCAGCGGTGATGGTGAACATCGCCGGATCCATGAGGGGCGAGGAAAGCCAGAACGCCATGACGGCGCTCAGAGGCGCTCCCACGGCCAAAAGCCCGGCAATGAACGGAATGACCTCGCAGGAACAAAAGGGCGAGAGCCCGCCAGCCAGCGAAGCTAGGATGATCATTCGCACCTGATTGCCTTTGAAGGCCTCAGCCAACAACGCCTCAGCGCCCGTGGCTTTGACATAGGCCACGGCGACAACGGCAAAGAGAATAAAGGGACCAGTGTGGGCCAAGGCGCCGGCGGTAAAGACGAGCGTCTCTGGCAGCTGTTGCGCATCAAAGAGCGCGAGCGCGGCGAGAATGGCAACGCAGGCCAGCCACGCCTTCGAGATGTCTCGGATCCGTGGAAGGTTCTGGGTGAGATCAGCCATGTTGTGAGCAATCCGTTTCGCTGTCTGCGCAGCATTCAGAAAGAAGGAAGTTCGAAAGCGCGCGCACTTCGTCATAGGCCACAGCCGCGCAAATGATCGACCGGCCCTGTTTGACCTGCTGCACCAGACCCGCCTGTGTGAGGATGCGAACGTGATGTGTCAGCGTAGATCCGGTGACTCCGGTACGTTCGCCTAGAACACCAATCGGCAACCCGTCCTCGCCCGCCCGGACGAGCGCGCGCAGCACCGTCAGTCGTTGTTCTGAGCCCAAAGCCGCAAAGTTCGAGGCTACTTCAGCGAGGCGCGAGTCGGAGAGGTCTGTTTGTTTCATGTTTCTATAATTATCGAAATATAGAAATGTCGCAACCCCCTTGTTACTTTCCATCAGGCAGGCAAGCTATCGACCATGGAAATCCTGAACGAAATCCAGGCCTGCACGACGTGCAGCGACCGGTTCGCTGCGACGAAGACGGCGCATGAACCGCGTCCCGTTGCGTGGTTTCGGCCGGGCGCGCGTGTGCTGATTGCAGGTCAGGCGCCCGGCGCACGGGTTCATGCCTCGGGCAAGCCCTTTACGGACCCGTCTGGGGACCGCTTGCGCGAGTGGATGGGTGTGGATGAGGCAACGTTCTACGACCTCTCAAGGGTTGCGATCGTGCCCATGGCCTTTTGCTTCCCCGGCTATAACGCCAAAGGCGCCGACCTGCCGCCGCCGCCCATTTGCGCCAAAACATGGCGCGCGCGGGTGCTGGCGGAGCTTCCGAACGTGGCCTGTACCTTGCTCATTGGCGGCGCAGCCCAGCGGTGGCACCTGGGCACGAAAAATGTCACAGACACTGTCGCCGATTGGCGACAACATGCCCCAAACGTCTTCCCGCTGCCGCATCCATCGTGGCGCAACAACCACTGGCTCAAACGTCACCCCTGGTTCGAAACCGATCTGATCCCTGCCTTACAAGCGCATCTGAAAGCTATCTTATGAGTGTACCTACGCCGATCGACCAAGCCTTCGAAGTCATGGAGGCCACAGGCACCGACGCGGATCGCTTGCGCTATTACGAGCGCGTGGCGGATGCCGAGCTTTTCCTCATGGTCGAGGAGGAACCAAGGGGTGACGACGTGCGCCCGCAGGTGTTTGAACTTGAAGAGGGCACCTTTGTGCTGGCCTTCGATCGCGCGGAACGGCTGACTGAGTTTACCGAGGGTGCAGCGCCTTACGTGGCGCTTTCTGGCAGGGCGTTGGTTCAGCTACTGGCGGAGCAAGGCCTCGGGCTGGGCCTCAATTTGGAGGTGGCGCCTTCGGCGTACCTGTTGCCGAACGAAGCGCTGCGCTGGTTTGCGGACGTGCTCGATCACGGCCCGGAAGACGCGGAGATGACGATCTCGGAAGTCTTGGCACCGGGCGCGTTGCCCGAAATGCTGCTGACGTCACTTGATGCCAAACTCGCGCTGATGGGCGCCGCCGCAGAAACCGCCTTTCTGGCGCAAGCGACTTACGAGGACGGGAGCCGCGGTCATGTGTTGGCGTTTGTCGGCGCTGCACCGGGCGCCGAACAGGCCCTCAGCAAGGCGGCGGGCGAGGCGCTGACGTTCTCAGGCCTCGATGCGGGTCAATTGGACGTCATGTTCATCCGTGCTTCCGATGCCGTTGCAGGCCAGCTGGCGCGGGTGGCGTTGCGCTTTGATCTGCCGCAGCCCGCTGCTGTGACCGAAGAGCGTGCGCCTCCCGGCATGGACCCCGATCAGCCGCCCAAGCTGCGCTAGCTCGGTCTCAATATCCTGCCTCGGGGTCTACGACGTCGAGCATCGGCTCGCTGGCCTCACACCGGCGGATGTTCTCGACAACGCGCTTGCTGGCGAGGTCGGGGCGCGTGGTCGAGGCGATGTGAGGCGTCACCGTCACATTTGGATGCGCCCAATAGGGATGGTCGTTGGGCAAAGGCTCTGTACGGAAAACATCAAGCGTTGCGCCCCCTACCTGACCACTGTTGAGCGCCGCTAAGAGGGCGTCATCGTCGATCAAAGGACCACGGCCCGGGTTGATGATCCTCGCACCGCGCGGCAGCCACGACAGCGTCTCCGCATTCAGCGTGTTCTCGGTGTGGGGTGTGGCAGGCATCAAGAGCACGAGGATCTCAGAGCGGCTCAGAACTTCACGCAAACCTTGTTCCCCCGCGTGGCATTCGACGCCGGGAATGTCTTTTTGCAGCCTGCTCCAGCCCAACACGTTGAACCCAAGGCCTGAGACCGCGCGCGCGCAGGCTCCGCCGAGTGCGCCGATACCGAGGAACCCGACCGTCCGGTGCCGGGCGAGGGGAGGTGGCGTGTCGTCCCAAATGCGTTCCGGGTTCACGACATGCGCATCAAGGCCCACATGGTAACGCAGCACATGGGCCGTGACGTAGTCGATCATCCCCTCGGACATGCCTTCATCCGTCATGCGCGCCAAAGGCACCTTGAGGGTCGGATTGCCGACGATCGCCTCTACCCCGGCCCAGAGGTTGAGCACGGCCTTCAAACGCGTGAAGGGCGTGAAATCCTGCACCGTCGAGTTGGGAGCGTATACGATATAGTCGACCTCTTCCGCTGCCAGGTCTGTCGTCAAACGCGCTTCAACGCCTGCATCCGCGAGAGCTTCGGAGAGCGGGGCCTCGTACTCCTCCCATTTTTCATTCAGGGCGGCGAAGAGGATATTCAGCATAGGAGGGCTCGCTATCGGGGACGGTGGACATGGGCTGATTGCATCAACCCGAAGGCCCCTAGCAAGACCAACATTGCCGAGCCGCCATAACTCACCAGCGGGAGCGGCACGCCTACGACCGGGGCCAGGCCCATGACCATCGCCATATTCACCGCAAAGAAGAAGAAGAACGTCGCCGCGATGCCAAACGTCAGCAGCGCCGCATAGCGATCTTTGTTGGACAGCGCAGAGACGATGCAGAACCCGATGAGGAGCGCATAGAGCAGCAGCAAGGAGAAGGCGCCGATAAAGCCGAACTCCTCAGCCAGCGTCGTGAAGATAAAGTCAGTGTGCTTTTCAGGCAGGAAGTTCAGGCGGGACTGCGTGCCCTGCATGAAGCCGCGGCCTGTCCAGCCTCCAGAGCCCAATGCGATCTTGGCCTGCGTGATGTGATAGCCCGCGCCGAGGGGGTCCTGACTGGGGTCTAGGAAAGTATCGATCCGGCGATACTGGTAGTCTTGTAGAAGCTGCCACTCTGTCCCGCGCGACTGGAACACCGCCGCCACGAGGCCCACCGCGCCGCCGATCACGCTGGCAAAGTATGCCCAGTGCACGCCCGCGATGAACATCACCGTGCCGCCGCCTGCCATCAAAAGGATCGATGTGCCGAGATCTGGCTGGCGCAGAACGAGGAAGACCGGCACCAAGATCAGCACCACAGGTATAATCACCCAAAGAGGCCGCGACGTCTTTTGAACGGGCAGCCAGTCGTAGTAGGCCGCCAGAAACATCACCATGGTGATCTTCATCAGCTCTGAGGGTTGAAGCCTCATGAAGCCCAGGTCGATCCAACGTTGCGCGCCCATGCCTGTTGCACCCGCCACCTCGACGACGATTAGGAGGACTATCGAAAACACATAAGCCAGCGCCGACACGTTCCGCCAGAACCAGATCGGCACCATCGCGATGATGAACATCGCCGTTAGTCCCATCAGGAAGCGCTGCATTTGAGGCTCGGCCCAGCGCGAGATGTTCCCGCCGGCGACCGAGTAGAGCATCAGGAAGCCAACACCTGCGATCGCACAGATGAGCAAAATCACCGGCCAGTTGAGCGCCAGGACCTTGCGGAAGCCGGACGGTACTGTTTGGAGGCGGTACTCTAAATAGCTCATGCCTGATCCCGCGTCGGGCGCCGTTCTTCGACGCCGTCCCAGAGCTCCAACTCGTCCTGCTGGGTGGTGATCTTCTCGCGATCCTTGGCCGGATAGGCAGAGACCGGCGGGGTGCCGTCATAGAGCGCCTGGAGCAGGATATCGCGGGCAACGGGTGCTGCGGCGCGCGAGCCGGAGCCGCCGTGCTCCACGACGACGGCCACTGCGTATCGCGGATTATCGTAGGGCGCGAAGCTGACATAGAGCGCGTGGTCGCGGTGCTCCCACTTGCGGTCTTCATTGCGTGTGATGCCGCGCGCGCGCTCTTCGGCGGTGATCCGGCGGACCTGCGTGGTGCCGGTCTTGCCGGCGATACGGAAATCGTCCGCGATCACCCGGGACCCGTATGCCGTACCCTTGCGGTCGTTGGTGACCTCGTACATCGCCTCGCGGATGCGCTGCAGATGGTTCGGGCTGATATCGAGCGGCTCGCCCGCACCCGAGGGCTCCGGCCGCCCATCAACTTTCGAGATCATCCGGGGCGTCACGGAGCGGCCCGTCGCAATGCGTGCACACATCACTGCCAGTTGCAGCGGCGAGGCCAGCACATAGCCCTGACCAATCGAGGCGTTCACGGTGTCGCCGATACGCCAGTCAGCGTCTTGTGTCCGCGTCTTCCATTCCTTGTCTGGCGCGAGGCCATCCGTCACCGCGTTCATCGGAAGATCAAAGCGTGTCCCGATCCCGAACTTTCGCGCCATCTCGGCGATGCGGTCGATGCCGGTGCGCTGCGAGATGTCGTAGTAGTAGAGGTCGCAGCTTTCGCGCAGGCTCTTCTTCAGATCGACATAGCCGTGGCCGCCGCGCTTCCAACAGTGGAAATTGAGGCCGGAGACCTCGGTGCGTCCACCGCAATAGACCGTCTCGGTGCTGGTGATATCGCCGTTCTCGAGTGCGGCGAGTGCTGTGATCATCTTGAAGGTCGAACCAGGCGGGTAGTGGTCTTGCACGGCCTTGTTGCGCAGCGGGCGATACTTGTTTTCGTTGAGCGCCCTATAATCGCTGACCGAGATGCCGCGCACGAAGAGGTTGGGGTCAAAGGCAGGCGCGGAGCCGAGCGCCTTGATATCTCCATTCTCGCAATCGATGACGACAGCGCTGGCGCTTTCGTTGCCCAGCCGGGCCTGAACGTAGTTCTGCAGGCGAGAGTCGATGGTGAGCTGAAGGTCGCGCCCGGGCACACCTTCTTGGCGCTCCAGTTCGCGCATCACGCGGCCGACGGCGTTCACTTCGATCTTGCGAGAGCCGGCGCGCCCGCGAAGGCTCCGCTCCAGCTTGTTTTCAACGCCAGTTTTACCGATCTGGAAACGTGGGATCTGAAGCAGCGGGTCCTGGTCGTCGAGGCGGGACAGGTCGTAGTCCGACACCGGGCCCACATAGCCCAGCACATGGGCGTAGTCGGCCCCGCGCGGGTACCTGCGAGACAGTCCAAAATCTGCATGTATGCCGGGCAGGGCAGGGGCGTTGGCGGAGACCTTGGCCACGTCTTCCCAGCTCAATCGATCGGCGATGGTGACCGGAACAAAGGGCGGGCGGGCCATGATGTCTGCGCGCGCCTCTTCGACCTCTTCTGGGGTCAGCTTCACGAGGCGGGTGAGCTCAGCCAGGGCTTCGTCCACGTCGCCTGCGTCTTCACGCGTGATGACGATCCGGTAGTTCTGCTCGTTGTCCGCAATGATGCGTCCTTCGGCGTCAAAGACCATGCCGCGCGCTGGTGGCAAGAGGCGCACGTTAATGCGGTTTTCTTCGGCCAGAAGGCGGAATTCGTCCGCTTGCTCCAGCTGCAAATACCTCATCCGCCAGCCGAGCAGGCCGATGAGCCCGAGCTGCGCCGCGCCAAAGACCAACCCCCGCCGAGAGATCAGGCGGTGCGAGGTCTCAATATCTTTGGGCGAGGCCTTCATAGCTTTCTTCCCTGCGCGTCCGTCTGGCCTGGGGCGGCTTTGGAAATTCCCAAAACAGCCGCAGAGGCGCCTGCGATGATCGGATACGCAAGTATCGTTAGCACCATCTGCAGCGCCAATAACGAATACGAGATTTCGTAGGTCATCGCGACAGACCAAGCCAACATATACGCGACATAGAACCCCACGATGAATGCGCCAACGATGGCCCATTCGGCCGAAAAGATCATGTCGCGGAAGTCTGAGGAACGGGCGCGCAACAGCTCGGTCGTGATAAGCGCAAGCGCCGACCAAAGACCCGGCGGACGTTGCAGCAGGAGATCAGACAGGAAGAAGAGCGCCGCGACCAGAAAGACTGGTGCAAGGTCAGGTCGGCGCGCGACCCAGACCAGCGTCAAAGCGAGGAGGAAGTCCGGCGCGACCCAGCCGCGGGGCGCCGTTTCGAGCGGAAGCAGCTGTAGGAAGAGCAGCAGCAGACCCAAGGCCACATAGGTCGCCCGCATGCCCCAGACATAGCTCGAAGCCGCGCTACCCATCGGAAGCCTCCGCCGTTTCAGTCTCCTCCGTAGGCGCAATGAGGGTGCCGGGGTCGTCAATCCCCTCGAGCTCTTGCGTGCGGATCACGCGGAGGAACTCGAGGCGCTCATAGTCCGCGACGGGGCGCACGCGAAGGCGTCGGTCTGCATCCTGCACAACCTCGCCCACCAGCACACCAGCCGGAAAAACGCGCCCATCGCCCGAGCTGAAAACCCGGTCACCCGGACGTAGCGCTTCGAGGTTTTCAACCAGATCAAGCTGAGGCCGGGCGGAGTTATCGCCCGCAAGGATTGCTCGGACACCTGCCGGCTGAATGGTGACGGGTACCCGCGAAGAGGCATCGGTCAGCAAAATCACGCGACTCGTGGTTTGGCCCACGCCTGAGATGCGACCCACGAGGCCCAAGCCATCCATCGTTGCCCAGCCATCGCGAATGCCATCGCGTTCGCCCACGTTGATCAGCACCGATTGCCGGAAAGGTGATCCGCTGTCGGCGAGGACTACGCCCGTCACATGCGTGAACTTTGGGTCGAGCCGGACGCGGTTGAGATCGAGCAGCCGCGCGTTCTCCTGCTCCAGCTGAAGCGCGGCTTCCTTCCACGCGCTCATTTGCTGCAGCTCGCGTTTAAGTTCCTGATTTTGCTCGTAGATGCGTTGGTATGAGCGGAAATCAGAGGCAAGGTCAGCAAGGCCAGTGATCGGTGCCATGGCCCAATCCATATTGGGCACAAGCCGGTCTGTGATCTCGGTACGGAAGCGCTCAACGCGTGGGCTGTCGATCCGCCAGGTGATGAAAACCGCGATCAGGAAGAGCGCCAAAACGGCGACAAGAAGCCGTCGGACAGGTCCGGTATATTCTTCGGCACTGTGACGTTCTTTGGCCATAGCGGTCCCTCTGCCGGGCTCTCGTGTGGCGGTAAGATTAGCTGTCGAAGTCGATGACGTGCAGCAGTTGCTTTTCGTATTCTAGCGTTTTGCCAGTGCCGAGGGCCACACAATTCAGGCTCTCATCTGCGACAGACACGGCAAGGCCCGTTTGTTCGCGCAGCGCCAGGTCCAGCTCGCCCAAAAGGGCACCACCGCCGGTGAGCATGACGCCCCGGTCGACGATGTCTGCGGCAAGGTCTGGTGGGGTGGCTTCAAGGGCGGTCATCACTGCTTCGCAGATCTGCTGCACTGGTTCAGCGAGCGCCTCAGCGACCATGGCTTGCGTGATCTCGGCCTCTTTCGGCACACCGTTCAGCAGGTCGCGCCCACGGATCGGCATGGACGAGCCCCGCCCGTCATCGGGCATGCGCGCGGTACCGAGAGAGGTCTTGATCCGCTCAGCGGTCGCTTCACCGATCAAAAGGTTATGCTGGCGGCGCAGGTAGGAGATGATCGCCTCGTCCATCCTGTCGCCACCCACGCGCACAGAACGCGCATAGACGATGTCGGCCAGAGCAAGAACGGCCACCTCGGTCGTTCCGCCGCCGATGTCGACGACCATGGATCCAGTCGGGTCTTGGATTGGCATGCCGGCCCCGATCGCCGCGGCGATGGGCTCAGCAATCAGGCCCGCGCGGCGCGCGCCTGCGGACAGCACCGACTGGCGGATCGCGCGCTTTTCGACCGGCGTTGCGCCGTGGGGCACGCAGACAATGACCTTGGGTTTAGTGAACGTTGTCCGGCGGTGCACTTTGCGGATGAAGTGCTTAATCATCTCTTCGGCCACGTCGAAGTCGGCGATCACACCGTCACGCATCGGACGGATTGCCTGGATCGAGCCCGGCGTACGGCCCAGCATCAGCTTTGCGTCTTCACCGAAAGCCAGCGGCTTTTTTACGCCGTCTTTGACCTGGTAGGCCACCACGGACGGCTCGTTGAGGATGACGCCCTTGCCCTTCACGTAGACGAGCGTGTTCGCCGTCCCCAGATCGATGGCCATGTCAGTCGAAAATAGGCTGCCAAACCCTGCCATGTCCGTAACCTTTGCCCGTATTCCAAATTGGCGCTGAGTGCTGAGTCTACGCGACTCCTCTCGCGCGTTCAGTGCTTATAGGGCGAGTGGCTCGGAGGTGAAAGGGTCGCGACGCAGGGTCGGCAAAAGGCGGCCTTGCAAAAAACGCAAGGCAAGTTGGTTTGCAGGCGTTTTTTTTTTTAAGAAGCGGCGACCGGAAAGGTGATTCCGGCCGCCGCGCTGATCGTTTGGTCAGCCCGCGTCTTTGTAGCTGACCATTTTGACGTCCGAGCCTTCACGCTCACGGCGCGCGATGAGCCTGTTGAGCGCGTTCACATAGGCTTTGGCCGAGGCCACGACCGTATCGGTGTCGGCAGACTGACCAGTGGCCACGCGGCCATCTTCGTCAATCATGCGCACACTGACCGTCGCCTGTGCGTCGGTGCCCTGCGTCACGGCGTGCACCTGATAGAGGTCGAGCCGCGCGCCATGATCAAAGAGCGACTTCACGGCGTTGAAGGTGGCGTCCACCGGGCCATCGCCCGAAGCCGAGGCCTCACGCTCTTCGCCTTCCATGACCATCACGAGGTCGGCCTTCTGAGGGCCTTCCGTGCCGCAAACCACCTTGAGCGATTTGATCTGCATATACTCGTTCTGATCTTCGGCGATCTCGTCACGCATCAGCGCGATCAGGTCGTCATCTTCGACTTCCTTCTTGCGGTCAGCGAGGTCTTTGAAGCGCACGAACAGATCGGCGAGTTGGTTCCCCTCCATCGGGTAGCCCAGCTTTTCCATCTTGTCGCGCAGCGCCGCACGGCCCGAGTGCTTGCCTAGCGGCAACGACGTGCCCGACAGGCCGATGTCTTCGGGCTTCATGATCTCGAAGTTTTCGCGGTTCTTGAGCATGCCGTCTTGGTGAATACCGCTTTCGTGCGCGAAGGCGTTCTTGCCGACGATGGCTTTGTTGAACTGCACGGGGAAGCCCGCGGCAGAGGCCACGCGGCGGCTCACAGCCATGATCTTCGTCGTGTCGACGTTGGTGTGGAACGGCATGATGTCCGAGCGCGTGCGGAGCGCCATGACGACCTCTTCCAACGCCGTGTTGCCCGCGCGTTCGCCCAAGCCGTTGATCGTGCATTCGATCTGACGCGCGCCCCCTTCAACAGCGGCCAGAGAGTTCGCCGTCGCCATGCCCAGATCGTTGTGACAATGCGTGGCAAAGATCACGTCCTGCCCACCTTCGCATTCGGCCACGAGACGACGGATCAGGTCCGCGCTCTCGATGGGGGCGGTGTAGCCCACGGTGTCGGGGATATTGATTGTGGTGGCGCCTGCTTTGATGGCGATCTCGACGACGCGCTTGAGGTAATCCCACTCCGTCCGGGTTGCGTCCATGGGGGACCACTGCACGTTCTCACACAGGTTGCGCGCGTGGCTGACGGTGTCATGGATACGCTCCGCCATTTCGTCCTTCGTCAGGTTTGGAATGGCGCGGTGCAGGGGCGAGGTGCCGATGAACGTGTGAATGCGCGGGGACTGCGCGTGCTTCACGGCCTCCCAGCAGCGGTCGATGTCTTTGTAGTTCGCGCGGGCGAGACCACAGATCGTGGCGCTTTTGGAGCGCTCGGCGATCTCGCTCACAGCGGCAAAGTCGCCCTCGGAGGCGATCGGAAAGCCCGCTTCGATGATGTCGACGCCCATCTCGTCGAGCATCTCTGCGATCTCGAGCTTTTCGTCGTGGGTCATGGTGGCGCCAGGCGATTGCTCGCCGTCGCGCAGGGTGGTGTCAAAGATAACGACGCGGTCAGTCATGTCGGTTGTCCTAGATATGAACTTTCGGCGCGGGCGGTACGCCGCTGTCGCCGGTATTGGCTTCGCCTTTCGGCTCGATCAGCAAGACCTTCACTTCCTCAGTTGCGCGCGGCCGGTGCACGACACCTGCGGGCACAACGATGAATTCACCGGCGCCAACGCGGACGGGTGGGCCGTCCTCTTGGTCCATCTCCATCACCCCTTCGAGCACGAGGAAGAAGTCATCTGTGTCGTCGTGCTTGTGGTAGGGGAATTCGCCTTTGAACTTCACGACCATGATGTCGTTGTCATTGTAACCGGCCACCACTTTCGGGTCCCAATGGGTCGAAAACAGCGCGAGCTTTTCGGCGAGGTTGATGGCTTTCATGGTGATGCTTGGTCTTTTTGCTGGGTTTCTCTGGCTCGGCGCTTGTCCCTCCTGAGCGGTCGCGCCGAATGGCACGCTCAGGAGCGGCTAAGGAGAAGGCCCAGAAGGGCGGCGCTGTGCGTCGCGATCAACATGCGCCGCAACATACACAGGCTACGTGCCGTGTGAAGAGGAATTCTTAGAACAGGGCACAGGCGTCAGAGGTGGCGTCGGGTGCTTCCTCGCGCAGCGTGGGCAGGTAGTCGAAGGTGGCAAGCGCGCCGCCATCGTCGAAGCCGATCCACATCGTGCCGGTGTCGGCTTGAATGGCGATGCCTTCGGGGTCGCGGCCCCATTCACGAAGGCTGACTTGTGCGAGAAGCGTCCCGTCGGGTGCGAACTCAAAGAGAGAGTTCGACCCTTCTTGGTCATCAACCACATAGAGCGCGCCCGTCCGTCGGTCGTAGGCGATGCCCTGTGGCTCGACCATCGGCGGGTTCATCGAGAAACCTTCGATCGCCCAGAGTTCTTTGCCGTTACCGTCAATTTCCCAAACCCGCGCATCGTCGTCCTGGGTGATGACCAGGCCACCATCTTCGCGGGCGATGATGCCTTCAACGTCCCAAATGGCCCCTGGCAAACGGTAAGGCTCGACCAGCTGATCCCCTTCGCGGGAGCGCAACTCGAAACGGCCTGCTCCGTCAGAGATCAGCAGCCCATCGTCCGTAAGCGTCAGCGATTTGGCGGTGAAGAGGGCGGTGTCGAAACGGCGGATGATCTCCCCCGTGGGCCCCATGAAAGCCACCTCGCGACCCTCATTCGCAATCCAGACGCCGCACATCGTTGAATCGAACTCCAGCGACGACGGACCGCGCACGTTCAGGGTGTCGCGGTGGAAAAGTTCGAGCGCCGCAATGGGCCCTGGCAGAAGACAAAGGAGCAAAAGGAAAGGTCTCATATGTCAGACATGGGGCGGGGCGTGCCCCTGGCAACTGAGTGGCGAGGCAATTGGCTTTGCCGGGACCAAGTCGCGCCCTATGTCGGCTGCCCATGGAAACGGCATTGGTTATTGGCGCCTCGGGTGGCATTGGCAGCGCCCTTGCAGGCGAATTGGAGCGGCGGGGGTGCGTTGTTTCGCGGCTTTCGCGGCGTGACGATGGGTTCGACATCACGGATGGGGAAATGGTTGACCGCGTTCTCGCCGGTCTCGGCCCGTTCGATGGCGTGTTCATCGCGACAGGCCAACTCTCCGGCGCCGGTAACCCGCCGGAGAAGTCGCTCAAGGCGCTGACAGGTGAGGCCATGCTTGATCAATTTCGCATCAATACCGTGGGACCAGCCATGGTGCTCAGGCATCTGCCGCGCCTGTTGCCTCGGCAAGGGGACAGCTTTTGCGGGGTTCTCTCGGCCCGGGTTGGTTCGATCGGGGACAACCGGCTGGGCGGCTGGTATTCCTATCGCGCCGCCAAAGCTGCTCTGAACCAGATCGTCCATGGAGCGGCGGTCGAGCTGGCCCGCACTCACAAATCGGCGCGTCTAATCGCGTTGCACCCGGGCACAGTCGCTACGTCGTTCACTGAAGGGTTTGAGGGGCGCGACAAGCTCGACCCAGCCGCATCGGCGCGACACTTGGTGGATGTGCTGCAGGCAAGGACCGCCAAAGAAAGCGGGAGCTTTTGGGACTGGAAGGGCGAAGAAATCCCCTGGTAGCTTAGCCGTCCGAGGCGTCTTCAGTGTTTTCGCCTTCGATGACGATTTCACGTGCCTCGGTCAGGGCGCCGTCTTCCCACGTGCCCGACGCCACAGTGCCACTTGCATAGCGGATCGTGCCTTCGCCCTGACGGCGCCCGTTTCGGAACATGCCCTCATAGACGTCGCCATTGGCATAGGTGGCCACACCTTCGCCGCTGATCTCGCCCGCATCCCACTGGCCCACGTAGCGGAAGCCGTCGGCCATAACGATTTCGCCTTCGCCATTGCGCTGGCCATCCTTGAATGTGCCGGAATAGACGGTGCCATCGGCGTAGGTCACAACGCCTTTGCCCTCGCGCTGTCCCGCTATCCAATCGCCGTCGTAGCGGTAGCCGTCTGCATAGGTCATGACGCCGCGGCCATGGTATTTGGCGTCCATAAAGCCGCCTTGATAGACCACGCCATTGGCGTAGGTCGCGATGCCTTCGCCCTCGATCACTCCTGCGCGCCAGCCGCCCTCATAGGTCGAGCCGTCGGGGTAGGTGATGATGCCAAAGCCGTCCGCCGCGTCGTCAGCGAATTGCCCTGCATACACGGAGCCATCAGGGTAGGTCACTTCACCGGTGCCGCTGACCTCGCCGTTCAGCCAGGAGCCGACGTAGCCGTAGCCATCCGTTCCGTTGAACGTGCCTTGGCCATGGCGCAGGTCGTTGCGGAAGGCGCCTTCGTAGGTATCGCCGTTGGCGTAAGTGACTTTGCCTTCGCCCTCGCGACGGCCAGCCACGAGCGTTCCCTCATAGACGTCGCCGTTCGGTTGGATGACCTTGCCCTGACCGTTGATCTGGCCGTTTTCCCAAAGGCCCGCATAAATAAGACCATCTGGCATCGTAAGTGTGCCGATCCCGTCGCGCACACCGCGCAGCATGTCACCTTCGTAAATGCCGCCATCAGGATAGGTGATCTTGCCCTTTCCCTCTTTGACGCCGTTCACCCAGTCGCCCGCATAGACATAGCCCTCAGGCGTTGTCATGGAGCCCTGGCCGTGATGCATGGCCTGGCGGAAGCCGCCCTCGTAGCGCACGCCGTTGGCGTAAAGCGCGATGCCCTCGCCAGTGATTTTACCTTCTTCCCAGGTACCCTCGTAGGTGCCGCCATCGGCGAAGGTGATCAGGCCCTGACCGTTGGGCTTGCCCTTGTCGAAGTTACCCACGTAGATCGAGCCATTCGGGAAACGGGCCTCGCCCTGGCCTTTGATTTCACCATCAACCCAGGTGCCGGTGTAGCGATATCCGTTGGGAAGCGTGTAGGTTCCCTCGCCGTGCTGTACGCCGTTTCGGAACTCACCCTCGTAGATACCACCTTCGTCGTACTGCTTGGTTCCACGCTCCTGAGCAGACACGGCCGAAGCCGCGATTATCGCCAGTGCGCCAACTATCCACGAGTACTGCATCTTTTCATCCCCGGATTGCCCTTTCAGAGAGCCAGAACGGCGAGGTACGGCCCCGCTCGCATATGCGACTCCCCAAGGTTGCGTTCGAAGGCTAATTGAGGTGGTCCCCCCGCACAACACCTATATATGGCATTGTGATCGGCCGCTGGGCCCGGCTCAATTGGGGTTTTACCCGCCGAGACGGGGCGCTATCAGCGGGAAGTAGCCGCCGGATATCTTCTCATGTCTCACTCGTTTCGTCTCACGCTCGCGCAGCTCAACCCAACTGTGGGTGACCTTGCAGGTAACGCGCTAAAGGCACGCAAGGCTTGGGCCGCGGCCAAAGAGGCGCGCGCGGATATGGTCGCGCTGCCGGAGATGTTCATCACCGGCTACCAGACGCAGGATCTGATCATGAAGCCTGCCTTTGCGGCGGCGGCACTGGCCGAGATCGAGGCCCTTGCGCGTGATTGCGCCGATGGCCCGGCTATCGGCATCGGTGGGCCGGTCCGTCAGGATGATCTACTCTACAACGGCTATTTCATCTTGCAGAAGGGCGAGATCGTGCATCGCGTTCTCAAACGCGAGCGTCCCAATGACGGCGTTTTTGACGAGGTTCGCCTCTATGCGCCGGGACCCGTCCAAGGCCCCTACGAGATCAACGGACTGCGCATTGGTACGCCCATCTGCGAAGACGCCTGGCATTCGGAGGTGAGCGAAGCGCTCGCCGAGACCGGTGCTGAAATCCTGATTGTGCCGAACGGATCTCCCTATCACCGCAATAAGTTCGACGTGCGCATGAACCATATGGTGGCGCGCGTCACGGAGACGGATCTCCCGCTGGTCTATCTCAACATGGTCGGTGCTCAGGATGACCAGTGTTTCGACGGTGGCTCATTCGCGCTGAATACAAGTGGGGCTTTGGCCGCGCGGATGCCTGTTTTCGATGAAGCCATCGAGACGCTCGAATTCACCCAGACCAACACTGGCTGGGTCATCGCAGACGGCCCGCGTACACCGCACCCGGATGCTTGGGAGCAAGACTACCGCGTCATGGTCGAGACCTTGCGCGACTACATGGGTAAGACCGGCTTCAAGAAGGTGCTGTTGGGCCTCTCAGGCGGGATCGATAGCGCGATTGTGGCGACCATCGCCGTCGACGCGCTGGGCGCTGAGAACGTGCGCTGCGTGATGCTGCCCTCTGAATACACCTCGCAAGGCTCCCTTGATGACGCCAAGGACATCGCGAAGCGGTTGGGTGTGCATTACGATACCGTCCCGATTTCTGGCCCGCGCGCGGCCGTGACCGAGACGTTGGCACCGGTTTTCAACGGCCTGGGTGCAGATATCACTGAGGAAAACATCCAGTCGCGCCTGCGCGGGCTGCTGCTGATGGCTATGTCGAACAAGTTCGGGGAGATGCTGCTGACCACAGGCAATAAGTCCGAGGTCGCGGTGGGTTATGCCACGATCTACGGCGACATGTCCGGCGGCTATAACCCTATCAAAGACCTCTACAAGACACGCGTTTTCGAACAGTGCCGCTGGCGCAATGCCAACCACCGCTCGTGGATGATGGGCCCTGAGGGCGAGGTGATCCCCACCACGATCATCGACAAACCCCCGTCAGCGGAGCTGCGCGAGGATCAGAAAGACGAGGACAGCCTTCCGCCCTACGATATCCTCGACGGTATCCTCACGATGCTCGTCGATGAGGAGGCCAGCGTCGCAGACTGCGTGGCGGCCGGATACGACCGCGATACGGTCAAAAGGGTGGAGCATCTGCTCTACATCTCGGAGTACAAACGCTTCCAGTCGGCGCCGGGTGCCCGCTTGACCCACCGTGCCTTCTGGCTCGACCGGCGC
>JBCBFV010000022.1:0-16732 GCA_038527425.1 Pseudomonadota bacterium | reverse complement strand
TGGGCTCCATCCGGTCGTAGAATGCCTTGTTGTCATCGAGCTCTGCAGGTGTCTCGGCCCCTGTGAGGCCGAAGTCTTCAGCGCGGGCGATGACCATGGGCATGGCCACGTCGATGCAGGTGACTTCGATATCGTCGATGACGTCGATGCGCTTGCCAGTGGGGAACATCGCCCCCGTCATCGAGCCCGCGACATCCATGAAAGACAGCTCAATCGGCGAAGCAGAGCCCGGCACTCCGTCGACCTGCGTGTCGCCGTCGTACTGAACCGCGCCGCCTTCCGTCACCACTTTGGAGATCACGCGCGCACCGGTGTTCACGGCATTGATCCGCACCTCGGTCAGATCGCCGGTCGGTTTGACAAGTCCCATCTCGATGGCCGCAGGCCCCACGCCCACGAGGATGTTGCCGCACGTGGGTTTGATATCGACCAAACGATCTTCCACGCTGACCTGAGCAAAGAAGTAATCGACGTCCGCCCACTCGTCCTTAGCCGGAGACATCATCGCGACTTTCGTTGTGATCGTGGCGCCACCACCAATCCCATCGATGTTGAGCGGGTGGCCAGAACCTAGGATCGAGACGAGCACGTCCGATAGTTGGTCAAGATCTTCCGGCAGATCCGAGCGCAGCATGTAGGGCCCGCGTGAGGTACCGCCGCGCATGAAGTGATACGGGATTGCGGTTTGGGTCATCGCTGAACCTCCGATCTCTCAAGACGCAAAGTGCGTCGCATAGGTGTCGCGCAGCACGTTCTTTTGAACCTTGCCCATCGTGTTGCGGGGGAGCCCTTCTACCATGAAAACGGCTTTAGGGCATTTGAACTTGGCAAGCTTGTCCTGGAGCGAAAGCTTGATTGTTTCTCCATCTAGGACGGCACCGGCTTCGGGCACCACGACGGCGACGACGGCCTCACCAAAGTCCGGGTGCGGCGCGCCGATGACGGCCGATTCAAGCACGCCCTCCATATCGTCGATCTCGATCTCCACCTCTTTGGGATAGACGTTGTAGCCCCCCGAGATGACGAGGTCTTTCGCGCGGCCGACGATGGTGACGTAGCCGTCGTCATCGATACGGGCAATGTCGCCGGTGATGAAGAAGCCGTCCTCGCGGAACTCCTCGGCGGTCTTTTCAGGCATCCGCCAGTACCCCTTGAAGACATTGGGTCCGCGCACTTCGAGGACACCCACGTCGCCTTGTGGCAGCGCCTCACCCGTCTCCGCATTGGCGATGCGCGCCTCGACGCGGGGCAGCGGCATCCCCACGGTGCCTGCGCGACGCTCCCCATCATAGGGGTTTGACGTCGACATGGTGGTCTCGGTCATGCCGTAGCGTTCAAGGATGCGGTGGCCGGTGCGGGCCTCGAAGGCCTGATGGGTCTCTGCGAGCAGTGGCGCAGAGCCCGAGATGAAGAGGCGCATATGTGCCGTCAGATCCCGGTCGACCCGCGCGTCCCCCAGAAGGCGCGTATAGAACGTGGGCACGCCCATCATCGATGTGGCCTTGGGCAGCCATGCCAGCACGCTTTCCAGATCAAAGCGCGGCATGAAGATCATCTTGCCACCGACACGCAGCAGCACGTTGACCGCAACGAAAAGCCCATGCGCATGGAAGATCGGCAACGCGTGAAGGAGCGTGTCGTCCGCCGTGAAGCGCCACGCCTCGGAGAGGCTTTCCGCATTCGACAGCAGATTGTCGTGGCTCAGCATCGCGCCCTTCGAGCGCCCGGTCGTGCCTGAGGTGTATAGGATCGCCGCCAGATCATCGGGCCCGCGCTCCGCATTCTCAAAATCCGTCCCCTGCCCCTCCGCGCTCGCGATGAGGGTGCCACTACCATCCGCAGCAAGGGTGAAAAGCGTTACGTTGTTTGCGCTTGCGATGGGGCCAAGCACGGCCTCGTCTTTTGGGTCACAGACCGCCACGGTCGGCTCCGCATCACCCAGAAAGTACTCCAGCTCCGCCGCGGTATAGGCGGTATTGAGCGGCAAAAAGAGCGCGCCAGCACGGATGCACGCAAGGTAAAGCGTCAATGCTTCAACAGATTTCGTCGCCTGCATCGCCACGCGGTGGCCGGGCCTCACGCCTGCTTCGACCAAAAGGTTGGCGATTTTGCCGGAACGAGCGTGCAGTTCGATCCCCGTGACCGTGCTCCCATCTGGGCGGATCAGGACCGCATCTTCCCGGCCCGCGAGAGGTTCGACTAAAGCATCGGCGAGTGGGTTCATCCCATGATCCCTTTCCAGAGCATATACGCCGCCCCGAAGACGACGAAGGTTTCCAGCACCACAGTGTGCAACTTGATCGAGGTACGTCTGACAATCCAGCGCCCGATGGCGTGCCCCGGGAAGGTGCAGAGCCCGAGGCCTACGCCCAGAATGGCAAGCTCGGTCGTCAGCAAGGGCGAAATCCCGAAGGCCACGGTCTTCGTGACGTTAAGCATGATGCCCAGCACCGCCGTCGTGGCAATCAGCGCCTCCCCGACGATGCCCGCGCCCAGCATGAAGGGGGCAAGGATCATGCCCACGCCAAAGCTCGCACCAGACAAGAAGCCGTAGGGCACTGCGACGGCGCCAAGGGCCTTGCGGGGGATCGTGATGCTTCGCCCTGCGAGATACCGGCGGAGCGGCATCGCGATCATGAGGAAGGTGCCAAGGAAAAGCGCAACGGCCCGCTCAGAGAGCTCTACGTAGAAGAGAACCCCCAAAATGATGAACGGCAGGCCAAAGATCGCGATCAGGCGAAAGGCGCCCCAGTCCACGGCGTTTCGGAAGAGCCATGCCCGAGACGCGTGGGAGATCATCATCGCCGTGGCCACCACGGGCACCGTCTCCTTCACTCCGAGCACAGGTGCCAGAGCGATCGCGAGAAGAAGCGCGCCAGCAAAGCCGCCGACACTGTGCAGCGTTGCCGACAGCAGAGCGGCCGCGGCGAAATACACAAGCTCCCAAAGCGCGAAATCCACGGGCGTCAGCGCCCCTTGAACTCGGGCTTACGCTTTTCGATGAACGCCTTGCGGCCCTCGACATAATCCTCGGAGGCAAAGCAGGCAGCGACCATCTCATCGCATTTCTCCAGATCGCGGGCCGAAGGATCCGCCAGCATAACTTGAGAGACGATGAACTTCATCGCGCCCACGGTCAGCGGCGCGTTGCCAGAGATCTGAGCCGCGAGGCCGTCAACGCGGGCCGCGAGATCATCCTCCTCCACCACTTCCTGGACGAGGCCGAGGCGCAGCGCGGCATCGGCGTCGATGGATTTGGCGGTGAACATCAGCTGTTTGGCTGCGGCGGCGCCAACCGCGTTCACCAGACGGCGGATTGCATCGAACGGATAGCCCAGCGCCAGTTTGGCCGCAGGCATCGCAAAGCGCGACTTCTGGGAGGCGATCCGCATGTCCGCGCAGGTGGCAAGGTTCAGGCCGCCCCCGATGCAATAGCCGTTGATCATAGCGATCGTGGGCTTCGGATAGGTTTCGATCAGGTCGTAGACGACCTTGAGGCGCGCGTTGTAATGGGCCACCGCCTCCTTCGAGCCCCGCTCCTTCTCGAACTTGGAGATGTCGGCGCCCGACACGAAGGACTTGCCGCCCGCGCCCGACATCACGACCACGCGCACGGTCTCGTCGGCGGCGAATGCGGACAGCGCGACTTCCACAGCGTCCCACATCTCGAGCGAGACGGCGTTGTGGCGCTCAGGATTGTTGAAAATGATGTGCCCCACACCGTCCTTCATATGGGCGAGCATTTTGTCGGTAGGCAGCTCTAGCTCTTGGGTCATGTCTTGGCTTCTTTCGTCAAACTACGTTCTTGTCATGAAGGCTGGCGACGGTGTCGGCATCGACGCCCAGCTCTTCAAGGATCTCATCGGTGTGCTGGCCACGCGTTGGCGGGGAGCCCACGAGCGAACTCGGCGTGCGGGTCAGGTTGAAGGGCTGACCCATGGCCTGCGTGGCGCCAAAGGGCACGGTTTCCAGCGGTTGCGCGATGCCGAGGTGCTGGACCTGCGGATCATCAAACATCTCATCAATGCGGTAAATCGGGCCGCAGGGCACGCCGGCTTCGGTCAGGGCCTCGACCCATTCCGCGCTCGTCTTCGTGGCGATGATCTCCGCGATATCGGCATTGAGCTTGTCGCGGCGTTCGCGGCGGCCTGCGTTGGTGGCATAGC
Organism: Pseudomonadota bacterium; assembly: GCA_038527425.1. Lineage (GTDB taxonomy): Bacteria > Pseudomonadota > Alphaproteobacteria > Rhodobacterales > Rhodobacteraceae > Shimia_B. The sequence goes on along the minus strand of JBCBFV010000022.1, from coordinate 12,566 downwards.
CTTCATCCTCGGCCCAGCCGGCGCGACCAAGCGCCTTGCAAAGACGCTGCCACGTATCATTGCCCGCTACGGCAATATTCACCGCGCCGTCCTGCGTCAGATAGCGGTTCGTGGGGATCGAGGTGGGGTGCTCATTGCCGACCTGTGGCGCCACTTCGCCCTGCATCAGCCAGCGCGCGGCTTGGAAATCGAGCATGAAGGCCTGCGATTGCAGGAGAGAGGTGTGGAGCCACTGGCCCTGCCCCGACTTCTCCCGCTCAACAAGCGCCGTCATGATGCCGAGTGCCGCGAAAAGGCCCGCCGTGAGGTCAGCGATCGGGATACCCACACGCATCGGTCCGCCGTCGGGGTCGCCGGTGATCGACATCAGCCCGCCCATGCCCTGCGCGATCTGATCAAAGCCCGGACGCTTGGCGTAGGGCCCCGTCTGCCCAAAGCCGGAGATGCTCGCCAAGATGATCTTGGGGTTCAGCGCGCTCAGCGCCTCATAGTTGATGCCGAGGCGGTCCTTCACATCGGGGCGGAAGTTCTCCACCACGACATCCGCTGTCTCCGCGAGCTTCAGGAAGAGGGCTTTCCCCTCCGGATCCTTCAGGTTCAGCGTCAGCGAGCGGCGGTTCCGCTGAAGGTTCTGCCAGTCGGCTGAGTTGCGCCCTGCACCAAGCGCACCGTCCGCTTCCAGCGCGGCGGGCTGCTCGATCTTGATAACATCTGCGCCCCAGTCACCCAGTTGCCGGACGGCCGTCGGGCCCGAGCGAACGCGCGTCAGGTCCAAGACCCGAATGTGGGACAGGGCCGATGATGCTGGCTGATGCGGCATGGGTGAGCTCCCTTTCTAAATGTCAGGCGTGCACCGCCTTGTGCGCTTTCAAGATTTGGGGTGAGGCGATTTCACCCGAGATATGGATGTCCCAGAGGGCGGATTTTCCGGAGGCCAAAAAGGCCTCAAAGGCGGCGCGGCTCATGTCATCAAGGCTGGTCACAGTTGCGCCGCCGAGGCCAAAACCCTTGGCAACTTCGGCGAGTTGCGTGCGGCCAAAAACGGACCCGGCAAGCGACACGCCGTCTGCCTTGAGCTTGTGCACCTCAGACCCATAGGCGCCGTCATTGAGCACGATCACGAGCACTTGCAGACCGTGACGCTCCATCGTCTCAAGCTCTTGAATGTGCATCAGCGCGGAGCCGTCGCCATCGATCAAAACAACCGGGCGATCTGGATAGGCCGCTGCGATACCGAGCGCGAAGGAGGTGCCATTCCCGATGGCGCCGAAGTCGCGCATCACGGTGTAGTGGCTTTGCGGGTGATCGTTCATTTGCGCGGTGTAGTAGGCGCAGTGCCCAGAGGTGTTCACGACGTGGGCCTCGGGCGGGATGATGGCTGCAAGTTGTTTGACCGCGGCCATTGGGTGGAGCGCCCCGTCAGGTGTCTCAGTCTCATCCGGCAAGGTCGTCGCCGCTTTGGCCTGCGCCTTTGCCTCATCCGTGCGCCAGCCGGTCTGCGCGGTAATCGCCGCCGCTAGTGCCCGGGCACCTTCCTGCGCATCGGCGGCGATGAGAAGGTCGGCAGCTTTGCGGCCCTGCACCTGTTCTTGCGGATCGAGATCGATGTGAATGACCCGCGCGTCGGGCGTTAGGCTGCCGCTGTTGAACGTGTGCGAGGCCAGCCGAGCACCCACCCCGATGACGAGGTCCGCCTCTTTGAAAATCGCCTTGGCCTCGGGGCTGGCGTAGCCGCCTGCGACGCCGAGGCAGTACTCGTGCCCCCTGAACAGGCCCTTTGCAGGTAAGGTCGTCGCCAGAAGTGCGCCCGCACGTTCCGCCAAGCCGACACAGGCATCCTTGGCGCCTACCGCACCAAATCCAGCGATCAAAACCGGGCGTTTTGCCTCGGCAATCCAGTGGGCAGCCTCCGCAATCGCCGCGCTTTCTGGCACTTTGGGCGTGGCAGCCTCCACCGGCGTTGGGCTAGGCTCAGGCCCCTCAAAGGCATCCTGCTGAAGATCGAAGGGCGCGCCGAGCACAATTGGGCGACCATCAGCCAAGGCATCTGCGAAAGCGCGATTCACCTCGGCAATCATCGTCGCGGGGTCTTGGAGAGAGCGGTATTCGGCCCCGCAAGCCTCGACAAAGGGCGCATGGTCGATGCCCTGATTGTACCATGCCTTCCGGATGGGCGCCTCCCCCGCAAAGACGACCAAAGGCACCTTGGCGCGCACGGCGATCGGCAAGATCGTCATGACCTGAGTGAGGCCCGGACCGCAGGTGACACTGGCGCATCCGACACGCCCGGTGCTGCGTGCATAGGCTGTGGCGGCGGCGACAGCTGCATGTTCATGGCGGGGATAGATAAAGCTCACGCCCAAGGCATCCAACGCGCCTGCCCAGTGCATGTTCGCATCGCCCAAAAGCGCAAAGCAGGTGGTCACCTTGTTCGCGCGAAACGCCTTGGCCAAGGCCTCATAGGTCTTCATCCATGCCCTCCGGTGCCGAACAATCGTCTCGACAGAAATGCCCCGACGCCAACTGTGATCAGGATACGCATCAGGTGGTGAATGGCCACGACAATCGGATTGAAGTTGAGCGATAGGGCGATGAGGCTCATCTCCGCCAAGCCCCCTGCAGCGAAGCTGATGAAGAGGGCTCCGAAGTCTGCCGGGACGAGGTCGAGAAGGAGGCTCGCGAAGGCCCCAGCGAGGGCGAGCATGTAGACGCCCGCAAGGATGCCCATGCCGAGGCCGCGCGCCAAAAGCCGACGCGATACGCCAGAGAATTGCGCGCCGAGCGCGGTCCCCACGAAGTACTGCGCAAGGTTCACCATCCACTCAGGCGCACTGATGCTGATCACGCCGGTGATCGACAAAACGAGCGCCAAGAGAAGCGGCCCCAGCATATGCGAAACCGGCAGGCGCGTCTGGCGCCCGAGGACGAGGCCCACGGCCGCAACAACCAAAATGATCCCGATGTCTTGGAGTGTGTAGTCAGCCGCAGCGAGGCTCTCCCCCGCGGCCGATCCCACCGCGTTGCCCTCGATAATGAGGAAAAGGAAGGGAATGGTGAGCACGACGAGGATGATGCGAATGAAGTGCTGGGTGGTGACGACGCGCAGATCCGCCCCGGCCTCTTCAGCAAGCGCCGCGCTGTCGACAATGCCACCAGGCAAGGCTGCGAAGTAAGCGTCCTTGCGGTCATATTTCCCGAGCCCGCGCATGATCGCGTAGCTGCCGCCATGGGCCAGCAAAATGAACGGGATGATCGCGAGGCCCGAGAGCCAGAATTGCGGCAAGAGCGTCAGGAATTCAGGGGTCACGCGGCTGCCGATCATCGTACCAATGAGCGACATGGAGATAAGACGCACCCAGCGCGAAAGCTTGGGCAGTTGCCGGTCCTCACGCTCGTACCAGAGCACGAAACCGGCGGCGCCGACGATGCCACCCAACATGAAGGGCATCGGCAAGTTCAGAGTGTAGGCCAGCGCTCCGACAACGAAAGCGCAACCAAAGATGGGAAGGTAAAGGAGGGCCATGCGGTCCTCCTTAGCCGCTGCTTCCCGCCTCTGCAGCCTCCGCCTGTTTCGCTCGGTAGCTACTCCACGCTCGGAAGAAGACCACCGCCGCACCAATGATCAGGAAGATCGGCGCATAGGAGAATTTCCCTTGGTAGGAGAAGCTGGTGAAGACGAGGAGACCCGTGTCCGAGATAATCATGGACTGTCGGAATGCTTCCTCCATGGACGAGGTCAAAACGAAGGCGATGATAAACGCCGCCGCCGAGAAGTTCGTTCGTCGCATGGCGTAACCGATCACCCCGAAGAGGAGCGCAAAGCCCACATCCCAGATCGACGCGCGGGACGAATAGCTCGCTGCAAGCGCGGTCATGAAGATGAAGGGATAGAGCCACTGCGTCGGCAGCACGGCGATGGCGCGCCCGACGAGCGGTGCAGCAAAGTAGCCGATCAGCGCGTAGGCCGCGATACCCACGAGACCGGCCGCGAAGACCGCGAAAATGTATTCGCGCGAGGTGATCTCGAAGAAGTCCTGCGTGGACGGCACGAAGTACTGAACCGACGCATCCTCGGAGAAGATGGTGGGCCCAGGCTGCAGACCGTTCACAAGGAACATCCCGATCAGAACCGCCGCAATCGTGGACCCCGGAATACCGAGCGTCAGAAGCGGGATCATCGAAGGACCAGAGACCGCGTTGTTGGCGCTCTCAGGTGCGGCGATGCCTTCCACGACGCCCGTGCCCCATTCCTTCTTGTTCTTGGCGCGGCGCTTTTCTTCGCCGTAGGCCACGAAACAAGCGACCGAGGATCCAAGGCCCGGCATCATGCCGATGAGCGAGCCGTAGATCGACGAGCGGAACATCAGCGGGATGCATCGCTTGAACTCAGCCCATGTGAAGTAGTGGGCCTGGGGGTCATCAACCTCGTTCGGGGCCATGTCGATCATCTTCACCTTGGCCGCTTTTTCAGCCTGGATGATGACCTCGGAAATCACGAACACACCGATGAGAAGCGGTACGAGCGCCATGCCTGATTCAAGCTCGGCGATGCCCATGGTCATCTTGAACTGACCGGTGATGATGTCCTCACCGATGAGGCCGATGATGGCACCAAAGAGCGTCGAGATGATGCCCTTGATGATGCTGTCACTCACGACCGAGCCGATGACGACGAAGGCCATCAGATAGATCGCGAAGTTCTCAGGTGGGCCGAATTTCCGGGTAAAGGCAGCGATGGAGACAGCACCGAAGATCAGGACGATTTCGCCGAAATAGTCGCCGTAAGCCGAGGCCACGGTCGCCGTTTTCAGCGCTTTGCCAGCCTGCCCCTTCTGGGTCATCGGATAGCCGTCTTGCATCGTCGCCGCAGACGCAGCCGTGCCCGGCGTATTGAACAAGATCGCGGCGATCGAGCCGCCGTAGCGGCCGGACTTGCCGACAACGTAAAGGAACACGAGGCCTGCAAGGGCGCCGATCTGGTCGTTGTAGGCGATCAGAATGGGCAGCATCATCGCGATGGCAGCTGCAGCCGTGAGGCCCGGCAGGGCGCCGAAGACGATACCCACGACGGCGGCGAGGATGACGAAGTAAATCGCGAAGGGATCCAGTGACAACGTCACGAAACCGCAAGCGATGTCGTAGAAGATCACGAGGAAGCCGAGGTTCTCGAAGAACGCTTCAACGCCCGCGCATTGGTTGTTGATCATATTCATGTCACTGCGCTCCCGTGATCCAGTTGGTGTAAGGGCGCATGTCCACGAAGGCGCCTTTGGGATCGTTCAGGCGCATCACACCCATGAACAGCAGCTGAAAGACGAAGGCGACGACGATCGCCCCACCAATCATCAAGACCCAATTGCGCACACCAAACGCGAGGAGCGTGGCGACGAAGGTGAAGATCACGGCTGTGAAATAGCCGAACCCCCAAAACAGGAAGACGAATAAGGCTCCGCACGCGACAACCTGGCTAATGCGGCCGATGTCGCTTTCGAGAAAGCCGTAGCCTTCTTTGAGGTCGCCGGCATTGTCAGTGAAGGCCCGGATGCCAAGCCAGACGCCACTGATGACGAGGGCTACGGCGATGATGAGAGGGAGTGTGCGCGGCCCGACCGCCTCCCGAGAGGTATCGATCGTGAAGGCCTGGAAAATAAAGAAGACCCCGATCAGCAGAACCACGGCAGCGACGCCGTATTCCACTTTGATTTTGTAGTTATGAGTATCCGCGTCCCCAGACATCGGCGCTCCCCTCCCCGATAAAAAATTGGGGCAAGCCGAAAACCGGCCTGCCCCTTTTAGTAGCTCGAGAGCTTACTGGTTCGCGATGATGTTGGCGACCACAGGGCCCATCACTTCGAACATGGTGTCCTGAGCGGCCGTTGCGTCGGCGCCGGAGGTGTAGAACGCTGCGAGGTCGTTCTTGCCCATGTAGCGCTGGTAGCCGGACACACCTGCGATGTGCTCGATCGCGGCACCCACGTCCTCTTTCACTTCGTCAGGCACGCCTGCCGCTGCGAAGAGGCACATCAGACCGGTGAACTCAACGCCGGGGGCGCCTTGCTCAACGAAGGTCGGAAGGTCAGGTGCCATCGGGTCACGATCGGCGCCAGCGGATGCCAGTGCGCGGATGTCGGCCTCGAAGCCCGGGATCGTGTTCACGCCGCCGAAGACTGCGTCAACGGACTGCGACACGAGCGCTGCACGTGCTTTGGAACCACCCTGGAACGGAACCTTCTTGTGGTTGATGCCCTGGCTGTCGAAGAACACGTGACCGATGGTTGCGTGCATCGTTGCCGCGCCAGAAGTGCCCCAGGTGATCTCTTCGCCGGACGCTTTTGCGTTGGCGATGAACTCATCCATGGTCTGAGCAGGGTTCGAGGAGTGAACCTGCAGGGACGTCACCAGCTGGGACGCGCAGCCGAGGTTCACGAAGTCCTCGGGGATGTGGTACGGACGCTCGTCGCCCTTGGCGAGCTCGCCAGCGATGAAGGTACCGATGTTGATCATGTACAGCGTGTGGCCGTCGCGCTCTTCTTCGAGCACGGCGGATGCGGCCTTCTGACCGGACGCGCCGGGCAGGTTCACGATAAATGCCGGCAGGCCGTTCATCGAGGGGGCTTCGTGCATGTAAGATGCAAAGCCGCGTGCCGTGGTGTCAGTACCACCGCCGGCAGAGAAGCCGACCATGATCTTAATTGGCTTAGACGGATATTCCGCGTGTGCGGCACCGGCCGTCAGAGCCAGTGCAGCCGCACCTGTAGCGAGCATTTTAGTGAGTTTCATTGCTTTCTCCCATTGGTCGCGCGCCCTTTCGGACACGCATGTAGCCTTATTGAACCTACTTGGTGCTTGATCACACCTACTGTTTTGCGGTTCAAAGCCTGCCCAGCCTAGACAAATTCCTGGAAGTTCAAAGAGCAAAAAATAAGCGAAGCGCCCATGTCTCAAACACATCCTCTCGATGGCTTGCTCGTGATCGACTTCACGCATGTTCTCGCTGGCCCTGCGTGTTCTTACTATTTGGGGCTCTTGGGGGCGGAGGTCATTAAGGTCGAGAGCGCGTCAAAGGGTGATGCGATCCGACATCGAGGAGGGACATCTCCGGAAGCCGCCGAAATGGCCATGAGCACCTCCTACCTCACACAAGGCGCAGGCAAGAGCTCTGTGGCGCTAGACCTGGAAAGTGACGAAGGCCAAGCAACGCTGCACGGCTTACTGGCCCGCGCGGACATCTTCGTCGAAAACCACCTGCCACAGACGATGAAGCGCCTGGGACTGGATGAAAAAACGGTCGCCGCGCGGCATCCCCACCTCATCCACTGCGCCATGACCGGATATGGACGCGGCGGGCCGCAAGAGAACGCGCCGGCCTATGACGTGAATATCCAAGCGTCCTGCGGGTTGATGGACGCCACCGGCACCAAAGAGAGTGGCCCGATCCGGACAGGCGCCCCCGTGCTCGACTACGGCACGGCGATGGCGGCAAGCTTCGCGATCTCCGCTGCGCTCGTGGAACGCACGAAAACCGGGCGCGGCACTTTCGTGGATGTCTCCATGCTTGAGACGGGTCTCAGCCTCATGAGCTCAACCGTCACCGACTACCTTTATACCGGCAACGCGCCCCAGCGGCGCGGGAACCTCGCCAACAGCAGATCGCCCGGTGCAGGCAGCTTTCCGTGCAAAGAGGGTGTGATCTCTCTGGGCGTGAATGAGGAGGCGCACTTCAAGTCATTGGCAGCGGCCTTGGAGCGGCCAGATTGGCTCAGTGACGAACGCTTCTCGGAGCGCGCGCCGCGAAAGGCAAATGCAGCCGCTTTGGCAGATGAGATCACAGCTGAACTTGGACGCAAGACAGCGGAGGAGTGGGAGCCTATCCTGCAAGACGCAGGGGTCCCTTCGGCGCGGTTGAGGAGCCTGCCGGAGGCGCTCAGCTCAGAGCAAGTGCAAACGCGTGGCTTCGTGCAAACGACTGAGGATGGCATCCAGGTGCCAACGTTGCCCTTCCGGCTGGGCGGCGCCGCCTCCTATGCGCCGTCGCGCCCCGCACCACGACTGGGAGAGGATACGCAAGCGGTGAAGGCCCGCCTGAAGCCATGAGCGATGCGCCCCTCTGCGCGGCGCCTAACCCGCACCCTAGGGCGCCGCGATACACCATCCCTGGAGGGGCCTGCGATTGTCATTTCCATGTGTCGGTTGGCCCCTCGCCGCTCGTGCCGGAGCGCAGCTACACGCCGCCCGACCTCTCGATCACGGACTACCGACACATGCGCGATACGTTGGGCCTGTCCCGCGGTGTAATCGTTCAGGCCAGCCCCCACGGTACAGACAACCGAACGACGCTTGCTGCGACTGGAGGTGACTCGGACATGCTTGCCGTCGTCGTCATCGGTGAGAGCACTAGCCACCGGGACCTCTTGGCAATGGCAGACCAAGGAGCGGTTGGCACGCGCGCGAACCTCCTTTTCTCGAGCAATGCCAAGCTCGACGATCTGACAGGGCTTACGCATCGCATTGCGGACGTTGGGTGGCATCTTCAGATGCTTTGCGATGTGTCCCGCATGGATGACTTTGAAGAGCTGGTCCGTTCGAGCTCCGTGCCCATCGTCATCGATCATATGGGTCATGTTCCGGCGTCGAAGGGGGTCGCGGAACCGGGGTTTCAGACACTGCTACGCCTGCTTGATGGTGGTAAGGTCTGGGTGAAGCTCTCAGGCGCGTACCGGCTTTGCGATCCACCGTATGCCGAGGCGGCGCCCATGGCGCAGGCTCTTGTGGTGGCAAATCCAGAACGCCTTGTTTGGGGCTGCGACTGGCCCCACCCCGCCATATCCGGTCCGATGCCTGAAGACGGCGCGCTTCTCGACCTTCTGTTCGACTGGGCTGACCCTGAGACGGCCCACCAAATCCTCGTCCGCAATCCCGAAGCGCTGTACGGTTTCCCGAAATGGGAGAATGCGCGTGGATAAAGACGCCTCTATCAAAGCAGCGCTCGGCGTGATGGCCGAACATATCGCCGCGCTCAATGATCGGGATGAAGCGCGGTTGGCTGCCACAATGCACTTCCCGCACTACCGCCTCAGCGGAGCACAGTTGAAATGCTGGGAGGCGCCGGACGACTACTTCGCCGATTTTCGCAGTAGAGCGGGAGGGAACTGGTCTCACTCCAGCGCGGACGACATCAACGTCGTTGCGGCCTCAGATGACAAGGTTCACCTCGACGTCGAGATCAATCGCTTTGATACGAAGGGGGACAAGACCGCGTCCTTCAGGTCGCTTTGGGTCATGACCTGTCTGGAAGGCTCGTGGGCCGCACAGTTCCGGTCGTCTTTTGCCGCCCAATAAAATCGCCGGTTTAGAGGTCGCTGACTGATGACAGATACGACGCCGCAAAATCTGATCCTCTTCATCACTGACAACCACGGGCGCGAGTTTTTGGGCGCCATGGGGCACCCCATCATTCAAACGCCGAACCTGGACCGGATCGCCGAGAACGGCGCGATGTTCACCAATGCCTATTGCGCGAGCCCGCTGTGCTGTCCGTCACGCGCTTCGATCGCGACAGGACGATATCCGCATCAGACCGGCTACTGGGACAATGCGCTGGCCTATGATGGCAAAACGCCAACATGGCACCACCGGCTTCGTGACCAGGGCCACACCGTCACCTCCGTCGGAAAGCTCCATTATCGGTCTGGCGATAATGACAACGGGTTCAGCGAAGAGGTGCTTCCGCTTCATATTGTGGAAGGCAAAGGTGCGGTGATCGCCCTACTACGCGCCACACCTGAAGGGATGCCGCAGAGATCCGGGCACAAGAAGATTTACGAGAAGTCCGGCGTAGGCCACGCAGACTACCAAGACTTCGACGAAGACATCACCGCCGCCGCGATTGCCTGGCTTGAAGAGCACGGGAGATCACAGGGCAAACCATGGGTGCTGATGGTCTCCTACGTGTCCCCTCACCCGCCGTTCTCGATCCCTCAGCACATATGGGACCTCTACCCGCTCGATGATGTGCCGATGCCCGTGCAGTGGCGCAGGGAGGATCAGCCAGACCACCCTGCCCTCCACTATCTCAACTGGATGAACATGTTCGATGAGGCGTTCGACGAAGACCTCATCCGACGCGTCGTGGCAGGCTATTGCGGGCTCATCACTATCACCGACGCCCAGATCGGGCGGGTGATGGACGCTGTGGAGCGGCTCGATCTTACGAAAACCACACGGATTATCTACACGAGCGATCACGGAGAGGCGGCCGGGCACCACGGCATTCTGGGCAAAGCGAACCATTATGAGCACTCCTTGGGGGTGCCGTTGCTGATTCAGGGGGCGGGAATCACCCCAGGGACGCGAGTCGATTCCGTCGTCTCATTGGTGGATTTGTTCCCCACAATCGTCGAAGCGGTGGGCGGAAAGCTCTCGCAGGAGGACCTCGACCTGCCCGGAGAGAGTCTCTGGGATCTGGCAAGTGGCCAGGCGAAATCCAGGGAAAGAACGGCGTTTTCGGAGTTCCATGCGATGGGATCTTTGAACGCCAGTTTCGCGGTACGAAAGGACGCCTTCAAGCTGATCTACCACGTGGATATGCCTAGCCAACTCTTCGATTTGTCGACCGATCCGCACGAGGAAAATGACCTTCTGGCCGGTGGTCAGGCGCATCCCAAAGCGGATGAGCTCCTCGATGAACTGCGCCAGATCGTCGACCCGCAGAAGGCTGAAAAACAAGCAAAGTCAGACCAGTTGGCCCGGATCGAAGAGCTCGGCGGCGTCGACGAAGTCGCCAAAGCGGGCGTCTTTTCGGTGTCTCCGATCCCGGGGAAATCTGTCGACCTCGAAACGACGAAATAGCAACGACCTACAACCTGTGCGGGCAGGCCGCCCTCGTCCGACCGCTTGAGAGGCATCACGGCCGAGCAAGCTGTAGCCGCGTGACGGAAATCGTCGCCACGCGTCATTCACCATTTTTGGGAAAAATCGGTCGAATTTTGAGCCTGAAATTTTTTTCTTGCCGAAACCGGTTTCGGGGCCGCAAATCGATGATTAGGGAGGAAATTCTTATGACCAATATGCGGTCAGTCGGCGTAAGGGCCGGCCCAAGACGCGTGACCATTTCTGATGTCGCAAACGACTTGGGTGTCTCGAAAGGTACGGTGAGCCGTGCCCTCAACGGCTATCCAGACATTTCCGAAGGTACCAAGCTCAAGATCTCCCGCGCGGCCGAGCGTCTGGGCTATCGCCCGCTGTCTCACGCGCAGGCTATCCGAACCGGACGCGTTCGCTCACTGGGCCTCGTTCTGCAGATCGACAGCGAAGACAGCGCCCGCCCGTTCCTTGCCGATTTCATCGGTGGCGTGACGCAGGCTGCGTCTGACGAAAACTGGACAGTGACGATCGCGGCCGAACCCACCGAGGAGCGCGTCCGCAAGACCCTCGCCCGTCTGGTAGACGAGCAAAAGGCCGATGGTTTCATCCTGCCGCGCACGCTCAAGCATGATGGGCGCGTGACCACCCTTCTTAACGCAAACGTGCCCTTTGTGATGTTCGGGCGCACCGTCGAAGACAGCGAGTGCGCCTGGTACGACATCAAGGGTGAAGACGCGATGCGTGCCGCCACGACGCGTCTGGCCGCTCTTGGACACACGCGCATCGCCCACATCCCGGGCGGCGACCAATATTACTACACCCAGCTACGCATCGAAGGGTACAAGGCCGGGCTCGAAGCCGCCGGAATTCCCTTCGACCCCGCCCTTCTCGCGCCGGAAGCCATGACGCGCCGCGCCGGGGCGGCCGCCTTCGATCAACTCATGAGCTTGCCCGAGCCACCAACCGCCGTTGTGTGCGCCGTGGATCGCGCAGCGCTCGGCGTTTACCGCGGCGCCAATGCCCGCGGCCTGCGCATCGGGCGCGAGATTTCCGTGATCGCCTATGACGGGGTGCCCGAGGGAGCCTATGCCGATCCCGGCCTGACGACTTTCGCCGTGAACAGCCAACAAGCCGGGGAACGCCTGGCCCGTTTGCTGATCGAGCGGATTAGGGGCGCTGACCCCGAAGACCTGCGTGAACTTGCTCCGGCCACGCTGGTGGAGAGGGGGTCCGACAAGGCTCCTGCTCTCTCTTCAAAGGAGTTGGCCCAGCGCCTCAACGACCAACACGAAATCAAGAATGTCTAATGGGAGGAACAATCATGACATTTAAGATGAGAACGAAGCTTCTGGGGACGGCGGCACTTGCCACTGCTCTCCTTGCGGGAGCTGCATCTGCAGACTCGATCCGCTTCTGGACGACCGAAGAGCAGCCTGAGCGCCTTGCCAAGCAGGAAGAAATGGCAGCTCAGTTCGAAGCCGCGACCGGCACGTCCGTGGAAGTGATCCCGGTGACGGAATCCGACCTCGGCACGCGCGCCACGGCAGCCTTTGCTGCAGGCGATCTGCCTGACGTCATCTACCACACGCTCCAGTACGCGCTGCCATGGGCAGAAGCGGGCATCCTCGACACCGAAGCAGCGACCGAAGTGATCGAAGACCTCGGCGAAGACACCTTCGCACCCGGCGCGATCGCGATGGCTG
>JBCBFV010000021.1:0-17167 GCA_038527425.1 Pseudomonadota bacterium | reverse complement strand
CGTTTTCCGGGACCCGATCGCGCTGGAGGATTGGAAGAAGGCAGGGGCCGATGTGAAGGGGGAAACCGTTCACCTCGACCGTGGTCTGGTGAAGGAGCTCATCGCGACGATCCCGTCAGAGTTCACCTTCTGCGCGCGCAATCCGGCGAACAATCTGCCTTTTGGTTGCCACCACTCGATCTTTGTGCCGATGACAGGCGCGCCTTATCTGCGCGATCTCGATGATGTGCGGCGGGGGCCGACTCTCGATGATCTGGCCAATTTCCACAAGCTCTCGCACATGCTGCCAGCAATCCATTCCTCGGCACATCACATTGTGGAGCCGATGGATCACCCGATCTCGCACCGGCACCTGCGCATCACCTATTCCTCGATGAAGCATTCCGACAAGACGTTCATGGGCATGACGACGAGCCCGAAGAACGCCGAGGATGTCATTGATATGTGTCGGATTTTGTTCGGCGCGGATTTCCTCGAGAAGAACCAAGTTGTCACTGGGAACTGCAACGGCAACTCGCCCCTCGTGTGGGATGAAACCATGCTGGGCGCCATGCGGGCCTTCAGCCGCGCAAACCAGCCTGTGCTGTGCTCGCCCTTCGTTTTGGGTGGGGCAAACACTCCTGCAAGTGTCGCGCCCACGGTTGCTCAGCTCAACGCCGAAGCGCTGTCCGCACTGGCTTACACGCAGGTCATCCGCAAAGGTGCCCCGGCGATCTATGGCCACTATCTCAGCACGGTGAGCATGAAATCTGGCGCCCCAATGGCCGGGACGCCTGAGATCAGCCTTATGAACTACATGATTGGTCAGATGGCGCGTTTCTATGAGGTGCCGTGGCGGTCATCGAACACGCTGGGCGGGGCCAAGACCTTTGACGCGCAGGCGGGCTACGAGAGCGCGACGACGCTTATGGCCGTGCTTCATGCAGGCTGTAACTACATTTGGCACTCGGCCGGATGGAACGAGGCCGGCATGCATTGCTCCATGGCAAAATTCGTTGTGGACGCCGAACAATGTGCCATGGGCTATCGCATGGCCGAAGGGGTGCGTTGGGACGACTTTGACGAGGCCATATCCGCAGTCCGCGACGTTGGCCCAGGCGGACACTACCTTGGCCACCCGCACACGTTGGAGAACTTCCAGCGCGCGTTCTTCATGCCGGAGCTCTTTGACAACAACTCCATTGAACAATGGCAGGCGGAAGGGGCGGTCGAAGTGAATGAGCGGGCGCTGGCGTATACCAAACAGCTCCTCAACGACTATCAGGAGCCCAAGCTTGATATCGCGGTGGACGAGGCGCTCCGCGACTATATCGCCCGCCGCGAAAGGGAGGTTCCAGCGATGGAGGCTCTCAACCAGGATCACTAGCCATGCACGGAACTTTTGTTTGGGCTGATCTGTCGACGTTCCGATCGGATGTCACCGAGCGCTTTTATTCCCGCGTGATGGGGTGGGTGTTCTCGGACGGCGTGGCGCATGTGAATGGTGCGGCGACGGCGATGCTCTACACGATGCCAGAGAAGTTTCAGGCGATTGGGATGCCGTCCTTTTGGATGAGCTACATCGCAGTGGATCGGGTAACTGAAGCCATTGAAGCCGCGCAGGCTCTTGGCGGCAAGGTGGAGCTTGGGCCGGTCGCCTATGAGCAAGGCCAGATCGCCTTGATCCGCGATCCGCTTGGCGCGGGTTTCACGGTTTACGAGGGGCCCGCGATTGAAGCCTCTACAGCCGGGCCGGGGGCGAGCATGGGGCATGCCCTGTTTGTGTCGGACGTCTCAAAGGTGGCGCCGTTCTACGAGGCGCTCTTTGGATGGAGCTTTGGTCCTAGTGACGCGGGCGTGCAGTCAGTCACTCTGGCGGGCAAGCACCTCTTTCACGCGCATTCCATCCCTGATCCGAACATCCGCAGGAAAGAGGAGTACTGGGCGGTGCTCTTTCGAGCGCCCAGCGGTCAGTTTGCGCAAACCTTGGCGGAGGAGGGCGGAAACGTGCTTGCGTCGGTTACGCTGCCAGAGGGCCGCGCAACACTTGCCACGGATCCAGACGGCGCTGCGTTCTTTGTGCTTGGCGGACCCGCCGCAAAAGAGCCTGCCGCCGCCGTGCCCTGGCGCGCTTGGGCCGGGTTGATCATGGTCCTTGTCCTCAGTTTTTCGCAGATGGTCTGGCCTTGGGCGATATTCCTCGCGGCATGGATCTTTGACGGCCTACGCAGAAAAAGAACCTACCTTTTCGAAGATGTTAGCCGTTCCTCGCAACCACTGACCTATTGGGCCATCATGGGGAGCTACGGGCTCCTTTTCTGCCATGTAGTGCTTCTCACCCTTAGCGCGGGCGCGATCTGACAATGCAGGTGTCACGCCTTCCTCGAGATCCCGGGCCTGCCGGGTGGGACCGGCTTTTAGAGCGTCCGGCCCCTGCCAAAGGGCTACAGGGGAGGATTGAGGCGGATTGGATCGTCATCGGCGCAGGGTTCGCGGGCATTGGCGCCGTGCGGCGCCTGACAGAACTCGATCCGACGGGGCAGATCGTCTGGCTTGAGGCGGCGCGCGTAGGCTCCGGACCTGCCGGGCGAAACTCCGGCTTCATGATCGATCTACCCCATGACCTGACCAGCGAGGATTACGGCGGCGATCTCGAACACGATCGGGCGCAGATTGCGGCCAACCGACATGCCATCGACATGGCGCGCGGTTTGGCGGAGGAGGCCGACCTTCCACGCGAAGCGTTTGATCCTAGCGGAAAGATCAATGCCGCGGCTGGGGCCAAGGGCCACAAGCACAACCTGGACTACGCCAGCCATCTCAAGGCGCTTGGCGAAGAGCATTCGATGCTCGATGCCGCCGACATGCGTGAGGTCACAGGCATCGACTACTATCAGAGTGGCCTTTTCACGCCCGGCACGGTGATGATCCAGCCCGCGGCTTTCGTGCGCGGTGTGGCGGGCAGGTTGGTGTCGAACCGGGTGACGCTCCATGAGGAAAGCCCGGTCACCGGCTTGCATGAATGCGAAGGCGGATGGCGTGCGGTGACGCCGAAGGGGGAGGTTCGTGCGCCCAAAGTAATCCTCGCAGTGAACGGCCACTTGGAAAGCTTTGGCCACAAGGCCGGGCAGCTGATGCACGTCTTCACCTATGCTTCTATGAGCCGGGTGCTGACCGAGGACGAGCAAAAGGCGCTCGGAGGTCGTGCGCATTGGGGGCTTACGCCCGCAGATCCTATGGGGACAACGGTGCGGCGGATCGGTGACCGTTTGCTCGTTCGCAACCGGTTCACTTACGAGCCCAACCTAGAGGTGTCGCCGTCGGCCATGGCGCGCATTGTGAAAACACATGACCGCAGTTTCGCCGCCCGGTTTCAGATGCTGCCGGACGTCGACATGGAGTACCGCTGGGGCGGGCGGCTTTGCCTGACGCGCAATGGTGTGGGTGTGACCGAAGAAGTGGCGCCGGGCCTTTGGACGGCGTGCGTTCAGAACGGGCTCGGCACAGTGCGGGGCATTCTCTCGGGCCTTGTGGCCGCCGAAGCCGCGATCGGTCAGCCTTCCGAGATCGCTCGCCAAGTCTTGGCCGAGCCAGCCCCGCAACATCTACCGCCAAAGCCGATTGCAACGCTCGGCGCGCGGGCGGTTTTGCATTGGAACGAGTTCCGTGCGGGGCGGGAGCTCTAGCGGGCGAGGTGTTCGCGCAGGAAATCAATGCCAGCGCGGGTCCGCGCGGGTAAATACGCCCGTGACGAGTAAAGCAGCCAAAGCGCGGTATCAAAGTTGGTGGCGGTGACTGCGTGGTCTTCCCAAAGGCGAACGAGGCGCCCCTCACGGACGGCTGCGTCGCTCACCCAATCGGCCAACAGCGCCGCGCCGACCCCCTGGCAGGCGGCTTCCAAAAGCGCCAATGGGCTCGAAATCAGGACTGGACCTTGGATGGGCTGGCGGGTCGCGGTTCCGTGAGGCGCTTTGATGATCCACGCGTCGCGGTAGCCGGGGAGGTTTTGCCGAAGAACTTCCGTTTCAGCGAGGTGGCTTGGCGTCGGCAGAGCTTTTGCAACCTCAGGCGTTGCACAGACATGGTAGGACGTAGACGCAAGGCGCGCGCAGATGAGGTCGCCATGCACCTCCGGGGCCAGGCGCAGCGCAAGGTCGAGACCGGCGGAGACCAAATCCGAGGACTTGTCCTCCAGCACCAGATCCAGCGTGATTTCGGGAAACGCATCGCGAAAGGCCGGGAGCAGGGGCGCGAGGCGCAGGGTCCCGAAAGCGACGGAACAGCCGATGCGCAATGTGCCCGACGGCGCGGATTTACTGCGACGCGCGCTTTCGGACGCGTCGCGGAGTTCTTCGATCAGAGGTTCGATGCGATCGAGATACGCCGCGCCATCGGGGCTCACGCTTAGTGAACGCGTGGAGCGTTGGAACAAGCGCATGCCGAGGTCGTCTTCTGCCTGCGAAACAAGACGCGAAAGCGTGGAGGGATCGGCGTCTTGCTCCCGCGCAACGGCTGCGAAGGATCCAAGGTCGCGAATGCGAATGAGGGTTTCGAGGGTCTTGATCTCCATTCATGCGAAAATAGCATGAATGTATTGAGAAGTGCGATATTTATTGCGGTTATGACCTGCAATAGGCCTCTTTTCGCACCTCCTTAAGCGGGGTAGCCAGAACACAAAGGAGAGCGACATGAGCCACGTTAGCGGAAAGACAATCATCATCACTGGCGCGAGCCGAGGGATCGGCGAGGCAACCGCCCGCCACCTAGCGGAAGCTGGCGGAAAAGTGGTGCTTGCGGCGCGTTCTGAAAGCTCGATCTCCCGCATTGCTGAGGAGATCACAGCCGCAGGCGGGCAAGCCATCGCGCAGGCCTGTGATGTGGCGGATGCGGCGCAGGTGAAGGCTCTGATCGATCGTGCGGCGGCCAAGTTCGGTGGGCTTGATGTTTTGGTCAACAACGCGGGCCTCATCGACCCGATTGCCCGTCTTGAGGAGAGCGATCCGGATGAATGGTCGACGATTGTCGATGTGAACCTCAAAGGGGTCTACTACGGGATGCGTTTTGGCATCCCAGCAATGGCGGGCTCGGGCACTGTCATCAACATCTCGTCGGGTGCAGCGACTGGGGCGTTGGAGGGGTGGTCTCACTACTGCGCGACGAAAGCTGCGGTGCTCTCACTGACGAAATGCGGGCACAAAGAGCATGGTGAGCAGGGCATCACCGTGGTGGGCTTGTCGCCTGGAACGGTCGCCACCGAGATGCAGGTTCAGATCAAGGCATCGGGCATCAACCCGGTGAGCCAGCTTGACCCGAGCGTGCACATCCCGGCGGAGTGGGTCGCTCAAGGCATCGCTTATCTTTGCGGGCCCGGTGGCGCGGAATATGCCGGCGGTGATTTTTCGATGAAGACGCCGGAAGGTCGAGCGGCTTTGGGGCTTCCAGCGCCGGGCTGATCGCGCCATGATGATGCCATGCATGATCACGCACACGACAACGAATTAAGCGAGCAAGAGGCGCGGGTCCGCGCCCTTGAAACCATCCTGGTTGAGAAGGATCTGGTAGATCCCGGCGCTATCGACGCGATTATTGAAACCTATTCTGAGAAGGTCGGCCCTCAAAATGGGGCGCGGGTCGTCGCGCGGGCTTGGGCTGACCCGAAGTTCGCCGCCGCGCTGAAGGAAGATGCGACAGCGACCATTGAAGACATGGGCTTTAAGGGGCGGCAGGCGGAGCACATGGAGGTGCTTTGGAATGGTGACGGGGTGCATAACCTCGTCGTGTGCACCTTGTGCTCCTGCTATCCTTGGGCGGTGCTTGGGCTGCCGCCTGTTTGGTACAAGTCGCCCCCATATCGTGCCCGCGCGGTGAGCGAACCTCGGGCGGTGCTTGCGGAATTTGGCGTCGAGTTGCCGGAAGACACCCGGGTACGTGTGTGGGATTCAACGGCAGAGGTTCGGTATCTCGTCATTCCCGAACGCCCAGCGGGGACGGATGGCTGGTCAGAGGATGATTTGGCAGCGCTGGTGTCGCGGGACTCCATGATCGGAACCGGGCTTGCGCGGGTGCCGGGTCAATGAACGGGCCTCAGGATTTGGGCGGGCGCGCCGGATTTGGCCCGATCGCGATTGAACAGGATGAGTCGGTTTTCCATGCTGATTGGGAAGGGCGTGTGCTTGGGCTGACCCTTTGTTCAGGCATCTTGGGTCACTGGAATCTGGACGAAAGCCGCCATGCGCGGGAGTGCTTGCCGCACACGTTTTACCTGTCTGGATCGTACTACGATATTTGGCTCACCGCGCTTGAGAATTTGCTGGAGCGCCATGGCGAGGTCTCGGCGGATGAACGAACGAAAGGCAAGGCGTTGAAGCCCGGTCTTCGACCGGAGCGAAAGCTCGATGCTGCCGCTGTTTTTGACGTTTTGTCCAAAGGGGGGCCGGTTGACCGGAGCGTTGCAGCAGAGCCGTCCTTTAAGGTCGGGGACCGTGTTCAGACACGTCGTGGCCCGTTCAGTGAGCACACCCGGCTGCCGTCTTACGCCATGGGCCGTGAGGGCATTGTGACCGGCGTGCGCGGGTTCCACGTGTACCCGGATGCGAGCGCGCGCGGTGACGGCGAGGCGCCATGCTGGCTCTACGGCGTCACTTTCACCGGCGAAGAGCTGTGGGGAGATGGCGCTGAGGCTGGAACAGAGGTGACCATCGACGCTTTTGAGCCCTACCTCTCCCATGCTTGAGCCTGACGTTCCGTTTTCCGCGCCCTGGCAGGCGCAGCTTTTTGCGATGACGGTCGCCATGAATGAAGCGGGCGTCTTCGAATGGGGGCAATGGGCCGCGCAATTTGGGCGGGAGCTGAAGTCGGTGACTGCGGAGGGAAATGAAGCGTATTACTCTGCTTGGTTGCGCGCGTTTGAGACCTTCCTTGTCGACGGAGGGCACGCGAGCCGAGAGGACGTGAGCACGCTGACCCAGGCGTGGCACGACGCGGCGCGCGCCACGCCTCACGGTCAACCGATTGAACTTGGTTCGGCGCGCGGCTCTGTTTGACGCTTGAACAGCGTCAAAGGCGCCCGCCCACCGACCCGGGGGGCAGACCTTTTAGAGCCGCGGTTCGGTGAGTTTCTCGTAGAGGGCTTTTTTCAGCAATCGTCCGGCAAGGCCGGGTGTCAGCTTGCCCATGGTTGCCAGAAGCTTGGCTTTGCCGCCTGGGACGATGAGGGTGCGTCGGGCGTCTAGGCCCTTGAGGATGAGGGCGGCGGCTTCTTCCGTTGATTGCCGCGCGGCGACGGTTTTCTCCGAGTTATCAGGAGCGTAGCGTGCAGCGTGTTCTGTGGCCATGGGGCCCGGGAAGATGCAGGCAGCATGGGCGCCCTTAGGGAGGGTTTTGGCGAGCGAGGCAGCGAAGCTTGCGAGGCCATCTTTCGAGGCGGCATAGGATACGGCGCCGGGGTAGCCTGTGTATGTCGACAGGGAACCGACGAAAGCATGTGTCGCGCCGGGGGCCATCGCGTTGGCCCTTAGCAGGGCGCAGGTAATGGTGACGGGCGCCTCGAAATTGAGGGCGAGGATGCGCTTGTGATGCGCCGGTGGTATCGCCTCAAAAGGGCCCGTGCCTGAAATTCCTGCGCAGTGGATGATGCGCGAAATGGGCCCTTCTGCGGCGATGCGTTCTGCCGCGGAGGGAGATGTCAGATCGAGGTCGAGCCAGCGCGTAGGCAGGGCTTCGAGCGCTGGGGCATCGAGGTCGACGGCAAGGACGTCTTCACCCCGAGCATGGCTGGCGAGGGCGAGCGCGCGTCCGAGGCCGTTGGCAGCCCCCGTAATGACAGTCTTCATTTGAAGAGCCCTCCCAGCGCGTGGCGGGCGGTGTAGGCCGCGCCAAGGCGGCGGTTTTTGCCCGCGTCAATTGCTTGGGCGAGCGACGCCGCCACTTTGGCAGGTGGCGTGAAGAAGCGGCGTGCAGCGATGTCGCCGAGGCCCGCTTTGTCATGCATGGCGGTGGCGGTCGGCCCGGGGTGCAGCATGAGGACTTTGACGCGGCCTTCCCATTCCAGGGCCAAGCTTCGCGCGGCCCCGCTGATGGCAGCTTTGGTTGCGGCGTAGACGGAGAAGTCCTTGTGGGCCCCGCGGGCAGCGGTTGAGCCGATGAAGGCCAAGGTGCCGCCTTGTAGACGTGGGAAGAGGGCATGGGCCAGCAAAAGCTGCGCCGTGGTGTTGAGCGCGATCATCTGAGCGATGTCTTCGGCGCTGTGGTCCTCGGGCGGTGCGACTTTGCCCGCGCCGGCGTTCAGGATCGCGAGGTCCAACCGTTCGGGCAATGCGTCCAGCAAAGTGTCGGCTGGCTTGGTCAGATCGAGGGGGACATAGTTGCACGGAAGTGGGGGAGAGACTGCCTCGTGGGGACGCCGGGCGGTGGCCGTGATCTCCCATCCCTTGGCGTGATAGACATCCACGAGCGCGCGGCCGATCCCGTCGGAGGCGCCAGTGATCAGGGCGTGGGGCATGGTGGTCTCCCGTGGCTCGCCCCCTCATATCGCGCAGGAACGTGGCTTGCGCCATGGCTTGATAAGCTCACGCCGCGGATTGTGATTGATGCGCTTTCAGAAGCGTTGGGATTTTTTCTTTGAACTTGAAGAAGCCCTTTGTGGCGTGGGGCCATGCGTTGCTGTCAAAGGCGCGCATCTGCCGTTTAAGCGCGATGCCTTGCTGTGCCAGATCGCGCTCGGCCTGCGAAAGCTCCTGCGCCACTGGTCCCACGGGGGCATAGGCGGTGACGATCTGTTCGATACCCTTGCGCGAGGCCCAGGCGGCCAAGTCGCTGGAGAGAAGGCGCGGCGCGTCGCTGGCGCCATACCGGCTGGCAGCATCGTCGGTGAGTTGAGTTCTGAACGACAGAACTCGGTCAGATACGTCGAGGGGCGTGCCATGCTCAAAAGGTTTGAGCACCGCCACCTCGTCATGGTCCCGGCGCATCAAAGCGGTCGGGCTCAGATCCTCCCAATGGAGGAGGACGGCGGTACGTCTTCCCGGCTCGGCTGGGTCAGAGACAGGCGCCGCCAAAGGAGGATCAAAAGGGGCGTCCTGAAGCGGTTGCGGATCGCGTTCCAAGCCGTCTGGATTGAAGCGCCCTTCGGTGTAACGCGAGATGTTGTCAGCTTTGGCCGCATAGACCCGGCCTCTGGTCTGGATGCCGCCCACCCAGCGCCATCCCAACGTGTTCGAGGCAGGATCGCCATCGAGCAGGTGTCTCAGGAAGAAGTCGGCCCCCAAGACCCACGGCAACCGAAGCGTAAAAATCCAAATGGAGGCAAACCACATTCGGGCGTGGTTGTGCATGTAACCCGTATCGACGAGCTGGTTCGCCCAGTAGTCAAAGCAATCGAGACCTGTTTCGCCGTTGCAGGCGTCCTGCCATGCGCGGCGCAGGGCCCGATCCTTATCGAGCGTCGCCACGGCATCATCCAGCTCAACTTGGTAGCGATCCCACACCTCGGGACGCAGCTCGAGCCATCCCTTCCAGTAAGTGCGCCAATAGACTTCCTGGATGAACTTTTCTGCCGTGGACGGCGCAAACCGGGCAAGTGTTGCTTCTAGCACTTCCGCCTCAGTAAGGGCGCGATGGCGAATGTAGGGGGAGAGCGCGGAGACGTGAGGGTGCCCCGGAAGGTCATAATTTCGCTTGGCGGCATAGTCTCTGCCGGCCTTCGGCAGAAATGCTGTCAGACGTTCCAGGGCTGCGGTTCGGGTCGGGTCAAAGCTCAACATAGTCCACGAGGTAGCGGCGAGGGGACGTGGTCAAGGGCGGGGGAAGTGCGGCGGACAACAAGGGTGGCTTGAGAGCGGTTGCTCATGGTTGTTTGGCAAGAATGGACATTTTTGTTGAGAACGCTCCATTAGTGAAAAATTCATAAAGCTCGTCGTGAAGTGGTTGGGCGTGAGCCCGGGCAGTCCTTGAGGCCTTCAGTGCCGTATCGAGGGGTTTCGCACTTAACGCTCTCTTGGGTCGGTTTTGCGCGTCTTTCAGGGCGAAACCCTTAGAAACAAGCAGGTATCGTGGTTTTTGAGTCGTAAACGATCGCGAACATGGTGATTTGGCGCTCGCCTCGCAATTGGGTGTGGCGCGCCCTAGATGATCGTAGAGGAGCCGAAATCTATGTCGGCAAAAAAGCGCCGCCCCTTGTGGCCCCCCAGACCGAATACTAAGACTCTGTTTACACCCGGCGGCTACAAAGGCCGCGCATCACTGAGGCCCCCATGCAAGACCCGATTGAGACCTACAATAACCTCGTTCCCATGGTCGTTGAGCAGACCTCCCGCGGGGAGCGTGCCTACGATATTTTCTCCCGTCTGCTTAAAGAGCGGATCGTTTTCGTGAACGGCCCGATCCATGACGGTATGAGCCAGCTGATCGTGGCGCAGTTGCTGCACCTCGAAGCTGAGAACCCGAAGAAAGAAATCTCCATGTATGTGAACAGCCCTGGCGGCGCGGTTCACTCTGGCATGAGCATCTATGACACGATGCAGTACATCCGCCCGAAGGTGAGCACGCTCATCTGCGGCATGGCGGCCTCTATGGGCTCCGTGATTGCGGTCGGTGGTGAGCCGGGCATGCGTTTTGCGCTGCCGAATTCTGAGGTGATGGTGCACCAGCCGTCCGGCGGTGCGCAGGGCATGGCGTCAGACATCCTGATCCGTGCCAACCACATCGAGAATACGCGGGAACGGATGTACAAGCTTTATGAGAAGCACACCGGTCAGAAACGCGCCGAAATCGAAAAGGCGCTGGACCGTGACAAGTGGATGACCCCCGAGGAAGCAAAGGCTTGGGGACATATCGATGAGATCGTGGAAAATCGTTCCAAAGAAGGTGACGAGTAAACGCGGACTTTAGCCATTGTGACCCGGCGCCAATGCCCCTAGGCTTGGCACCGGATCACGTACGAGGCAACGCAGGCGGGGGCACGCGCGGCCCTGAAAGGGTAAACCAATGGCCAGCAATTCGGGCGATAGTAAAAACACTCTCTATTGCAGCTTCTGCGGCAAGTCGCAGCACGAGGTTCGCAAGCTGATCGCAGGACCGACCGTGTTCATCTGCGATGAGTGCGTCGAACTGTGCATGGACATTATCCGTGAAGAGACAAAATCCTCCGGTCTCAAGAGCTCTGACGGCGTGCCAACGCCGAAAGAGATCTGCGAAGTGCTGGATGATTACGTCATCGGCCAGGGCCATGCGAAGCGGGTCCTCTCGGTGGCGGTGCACAACCACTACAAACGCCTGAACCACGCCCAGAAGGGCGCGGATATCGAGCTGTCGAAATCAAACATCATGCTCGTGGGGCCCACGGGTTGCGGTAAGACGCTTCTGGCCCAGACGCTGGCGCGCATTCTCGATGTTCCGTTCACGATGGCAGACGCCACGACGCTCACGGAAGCGGGCTACGTGGGTGAGGATGTTGAGAACATCATCCTCAAGCTGCTGCAGGCCTCTGAGTACAACGTCGAGCGCGCACAGCGCGGCATCGTCTACATCGACGAGGTCGACAAGATCACGCGCAAGTCTGACAACCCTTCGATCACCCGCGACGTGTCGGGCGAGGGCGTTCAGCAGGCGCTTCTGAAGATCATGGAAGGCACTGTCGCCTCGGTGCCGCCGCAAGGTGGCCGCAAGCATCCGCAACAGGAGTTCTTGCAGGTCGACACGACCAACATCCTCTTCATCGTTGGCGGCGCATTCGCGGGCCTCGATAAGATCATCGCACAGCGCGGTAAGGGCACGTCCATCGGCTTTGGCGCCGATGTGAAGGACAATGACGAGCGCGGCACAGGCGAGCTCTTTGGCGATCTTGAGCCTGAGGATCTGTTGAAGTTCGGTCTGATCCCCGAATTCGTTGGCCGTCTGCCGGTTATCGCGACGCTTGAAGACCTCGACGAGTCTGCGCTCGTGACGATCCTGACGGAACCGAAGAACGCTCTGGTCAAACAGTACCAGCGCCTGTTCGAGTTGGAGAGCACGCAGCTCACCTTCACGGATGACGCCCTGAAGGCGATCGCGAAGAAGGCAATCGAGCGCAAGACTGGCGCCCGTGGCTTACGGTCGATCCTCGAGGGCATCCTGCTCGACACGATGTTTGATCTGCCGGGGCTGGAAAGCGTGACGGAAGTCGTCGTGAACGAAGAAGCCGTAACTGCAGAAGCTCAGCCGCTCATGATCCATGCCGATGCCGGCAAGGAAGAACCGGCGGAAGCAGGGTAAACGGTCCGACCGTAAAGGTGAGGGAGGCCGGGTGAGGCTTCCCAGGCGGGGAACGGGGCATCATGCGCGAAAACTGGATTGAAGTCCTCACAGGAGCGATCGTGCTGCTCGTGGCTGCGGGTTTCGTGGTGTTTGCCACCTCTGGCGGCTCGTCTGCATCCCGCGATACGTATCTGTTGACGGCGTCCTTCACCTCTGTTGAAGGGGTTTCCGTCGGCACGGATGTCCGCATGGCCGGTGTGAAGATCGGGACCGTCACGGACATGCAGCTCAACCCAACGACGTTCCGCGCCGATGTATCGATGTCGGTCGCTGATCAATTCGAACTTCCAGATGACAGCAGCGTCCTCATCTCCTCTGAGGGGCTCCTCGGCGGAAATTTCGTTGAAATTCAACCCGGTGGCTCGCCTTTCAACCTCGAAGCAGGCGACGAGATCGTCGACACGCAAAGCTCGGTTAGCCTCATCACCCTTCTCCTGCGCTTTGTCGGGGGCGATGAATGAGGGCTCTCGTCGCCGCGCTTTTGCTTGCGACGCCTGTCGCTGCGCAGGATGCGAGCAATGCGCAGGGTGCCACGATCCGGCTTCTGGATAAGGTGACCGGTCGGCTGGCGGATGTGGAGCTCTTTACCGGTCAGACGGCGCGCCTAGGCCAGATCGATATTGATCTTGAGGAGTGTCGGTATCCGACGGGCAACCCCGCGGGTGATGCCTTCGCCTATCTCGAAATCGAAGATCGCAACGCGGAAGCGCAAATTTTCGCGGGATGGATGGTGGCCTCGTCGCCCGCGCTTAATGCGCTGGATCACCCGCGTTACGACGTCTGGGTCATTCGCTGCAAAACGTCCTGAGGGGCCGCTTGAAGCGGCGCTGTGAAGTCCGCCTTCACCCGCAGCGCCCTCGCCAGATCTGCACGATAATCTGACCGCGCAATCTCAACCGCGCCCAGCGAGGCGAGGTGGTCCGTGATGAATTGTGTATCAAAGAGGGTGAAACCTGCCTCGCGCAGGCGATCGACCAGATAGACCATCGCGAGCTTTGAGCCATTGGTGCGTGCGCTAAACATGCTTTCGCCGAAGAACGCCCCGCCAATTGCCACGCCAAAAATGCCGCCAGCAAGTTGGCCGTCCTGCCATATCTCAATCGAGTGGGCGAAGCCGGCCAGGTTCAGCTCAAAATAGAGTTGGCGGAGTTCGTCGTTGATCCACGTCTCGGCGCGGTTTGCGCAGCCTTCGACCACCGCGTTGAAGTCCGCGTTGATGCAGACCTCATAGTCTCCGCGCCTGATGGCCTTACGCAGGCTCCTTGAAACATGAAGACCATCAAGCGGCATGATTCCACGCCTCTCCGGATCGACCCAGAAGAGGGTTTCCGAGTGCCGCGCCTCGGACATAGGAAAAATACCGGCCTGATAGGCGCGAAGCAAAAGCTCCGGCGTCAGGAGGACGTCATCTCGCATGAACAACTTTGGGTTTACGGACAAACCAAGCCTAGCGCATTTGCACGTAAAAGGCGACTCATCCGGTCTGGAGGCGCTCCAACCACGTTTCCAACCAGTGGATCGTGTAATCGCCGGAGTGGATATCATCCTCCGCCAAGAGCGCATGGAAGAGCGGGACCGTCGTCTCAACGCCGTCCACGATGAGCTCACCCAGTGCCCGGTTCAGACGCGCGAGGGCCTCTGGTCGGTCACGACCATGCACGATCAGCTTGCCGATCAGCGAGTCGTAATGCGGCGGGATCGAGTAACCTGCATAGAGCGCGCTATCCATGCGCACCCCAAGCCCGCCGGGGGCGTGATATTGCGTGATCTTGCCCGGGCGTGGCGCAAAGTCCGGGAAGGTCTCGGCGTTGATGCGCACCTCGATGGCGTGGCCGTTGATCTCCAGATCGTCCTGCGAGAATGACAGCGGCTTGCCCTCGGCGACGCGGATTTGTTCCCGGACGAGGTCCACGCCAAAGATCGCTTCAGTGACCGGATGTTCGACCTGCAGGCGCGTGTTCATTTCGATGAAATAGAACTCGCCCTTCTCATAGAGAAACTCGATCGTGCCCGCGCCGATGTAGTTGATCTTGGCCACAGCCTCGGCACAGGTTTTACCGATGGCGGAGCGCTCCTCAGGGGAGATCGCGGGGCCGGGGGCCTCTTCAAAGACCTTCTGGTGACGACGCTGGAGGGAGCAGTCGCGCTCGCCCAGGTGTACCGCGTTGCCTTTGCCGTCACCGAAGACCTGGATCTCGATGTGGCGCGGCGTGGTAAGGTATTTCTCGATGTAGACTTCGTCGTTGCCGAAGGCGTTCTTGGCCTCGGAACGCGCGGTCCTGAAGGCGATCTCGAGCTCCTCGGCGGAGCGCGCAACCTTCATGCCGCGGCCACCGCCGCCGGCGGTCGCTTTGACGATGACCGGATAGCCTGCTTCTTCGCCCACCTTCAGTGCGGCCTCGACGTCGGGCACGCCGCCGTCGGAGCCGGGCACGCAGGGCACGCCGAGTTCCTTCATCGTGTCTTTGGCCGTGATCTTGTCACCCATCACACGGATATGCTCGGCCGTCGGGCCGATGAAGGTGATGCCGTGGTCTTCCAGCGCTTGGGCAAAGCCCTCATTCTCGCTGAGGAAGCCGTAGCCGGGGTGTATGGCATCTGCGCCGGTGATCTCAGCTGCCGAGATGATGGCAGGGATGTTCAGATAGCTCTTTGGGCCGGGCGCGGGGCCAATGCAGATGGCTTCATCGGCCATGCGCACATGCATGGCGTCTGCGTCGGCAGTGGAGTGTACGGCGACCGAGGCAATTCCCATCTCGCGGCAAGCACGGATGACACGCAGAGCGATCTCGCCCCGGTTTGCGATCAGGACCTTCTGGAACATCACTCGATGATCATCAGGGGCGCGCCAAACTCAACTGGCGTGCCGTCTTCCACGAAGATCCGCGTGACCGTGCCGGAGCGAGGGGCAGGGATCTGGTTCATGGTTTTCATGGCTTCGATGATGAGGATCGTGTCGCCTTCTTTGACCTGCTGGCCTTGGGAGACGAACGAGGGTGCGCCGGGCTCGGACTGGAGATAGGCGGTGCCGACCATGGGCGAGGTCACGGCGCCGGGATGTTCGGCGGGGTCATCGCTTGCGGCGGCCGCGGGCGCTTCGGCGGCAGGGGCCGCTGCGGCGGGTGCTGCGGCTGCTGGAACGGCAACGGCTGCTGGTGCAGCGATCGGCGCGGGCGCGGCGGCGACAGCACGGCTCACACGCACGTTGAGGCTGTCGTCTTCGGCGTAATCGCGTTTGACCTCTAGCTCGGTCAGATCATTCTCTTTGAGAAGTTCCGCGAGCGCGCGGATGAATTCGACGTCCCCGTCGTGGCTTTTGTTAGTCATTGCCCCTCGCGGCTTGTTCTATGCTCTTGGCTTTAGGTGGCTATCGTTGGCCTATAGAACAAGGTTGTCGCTAGGGAAAGACCCTAGGCAGCTTTGCGCAGGGTCAGCAGCATCACCACACCCGCCGCGACCGCCAGCACGAGGCCAGCAACTGCACCAACCACGCTCGTCCCAGCCAGTGTCAGGAAGAAAGCGTCGTGCAAGTTGAAGAAAACCAGGCCGAAAGCGCCGATGAGCATCGGTTCGCGCGACCCGCGGATAGCGCCATAGACCGCGATGAGCGCGATCGTGAGCTGTCGCCCGAGGAAGAGCCCCGCAACCGACCCCAAAGTGGCTGCTTCGCCGGTGAGCGCTGCGAGACCGGGGTTAGCTGAGGTATCCAGGTACGCCGGAAGGGTGGTGCCCAGAATGAGCAAAGCCAAAACGCCAAGGATGATACGTGCGATGAGCATGGGGTGTTTCCTCGAATCTATCTTTCTGGAAAGATAAATTGAGCTCTTGCGGGACACAACCCCCCGCAGCCATCTTGGGGAGAACAGCTTGTAAGGTGAGTGTTGCCTGACAAATCCACATCCACTTGGGAGATCCCTCGCAGCCCGACACCACGGATCGTGGGCGGGCTCTTTAGGTGCAGGAATTACATCTGGGAGAATGACCACCGCCTCGTTGAGGCGCATGGTCTGACGTGGTCACAGTTCCTCGTGGTCACCGAGCTTCGCGGTGCCGGAGAGGCGCAGATGCTTGCGCCAACGGAGCTTATGGAGGCGGCACAAGTCACTTCAGGCGGGCTTACGAAGATGCTTCATGCGCTGACTGATGCTGGGCTGGTGGAGCGGGTCCCTCACACTGAGGACAAGCGCAGTACGCTGGTGCGGCTTTTGCCCAAGGGGGCGGCTCTGGCGGAAGAGATCGTGGCAGAGCTCATCAAAGTGAACACGGAGCTCTTCACCTCGATCCTCTCAGCGGAGGAATGCGAGGAACTTGCCGTGTTGCTCGGCAAGTTACGTCAGGGGCTCGAAGGGAAATACGGGCGCGGCAAGTACAAGCCGGCCAAGTAGGGTGTGGCCCCCTCCGGGAGGGTAAGGGAGCCACCCCTGCGCGTCAGGATTTGTTCTGACGGTTCTCTATCAGATCATCGACCACAGCCGGATCGGCGAGGGTTGAGGTGTCCCCGAGGGAGCCAAAATCGTCCTCGGCGATCTTGCGTAGGATGCGGCGCATGATCTTGCCGGAGCGCGTCTTTGGCAGGCCGGGGGCCCACTGAATGAGGTCCGGCTTGGCGATCGGGCCGATTTCCTTGCGGACCCAGGTCTGGAGTTCCGCGCGAAGCTCGTCCGTAGGCTCTTCACCGGCCATCAGGGTCACGTAGCAGTAGATGCCCTGGCCCTTGATGTCGTGCGGGTAGCCCACAACGGCTGACTCGGAGACCTTGGGGTGCGCGACGAGGGCGGATTCGACCTCCGCCGTGCCCATGCGGTGACCGGAGACGTTGATGACGTCGTCCACGCGGCCTGTGATCCAATAGTCGCCGTCTTCGTCGCGACGGCAACCGTCGCCTGCGAAGTAGTAG